>NZ_JBFAAX010001093.1:0-1764 GCF_040639995.1 Actinosynnema sp. NPDC023658
GCACCTGATCCTGCACGGCGTGCCGCGCCGCACGATGTACGCCGAGCTCGCGCGGCTCTGGGACGCGCCCCTGATCGAGCTGCACGGGCGACGGCCGCCCGCCGCAGCGCTGATGGCCCGGCGCGAACCGCGGGACTTCGCGCTGGCGGGCTGGGTGCCGTGGCGGCTCGACGGCGAGGTGCTCACCATCGCGACGTCCGTGCCGCCCACCCCCGACGTCCTGGCCGACGCCCGCGCGCTCGCCGGCGTCGACCGCGTCGAGGTGCGGACCGCGACGGACTGGGACGTCAACCGGACCGTCCAGGAGGTCTGCCGCGACAAGCTGCTCTACCGCATCACCGACCAGATGGCCGACACCGCACCGGACGCCTCGGCACGGGTCAGCGTGGCCGTGTGGCAGAAGGTGGTCCCCCCGGTCCTGCTGGTGGCGTTCCTGGTCACGGCGGTGCTGCGCCCCGGCTGGGCGGTGGTCGTGGTCTACAGCGCCGCGAACCTGCTGTTCGTCAACAACATCGCGTTCAAGACGCTCTACGGGCTGCGCTCGCCGTGGCGGATCGCGCAGAAGCGCCGCTGGGAGCGGGCGGTGCGCCGGGAGCGCGAGCGCCGCGGCCTGCGCGGCGACTGGCCGGGCCGGGTGCCGGACGACCGCCTGCCCGTCTACACGATCCTGGTGCCGGTCTACGACGAGGTCGAGGTGGTCGCGAAGGTGATCGGCAACCTCGACCGGCTCGACTACCCGAAGTCCAAGCTGGACGTGCTGATCCTGCTGGAGCAGGACGACACCGCCACGATCGAGGCGGCACAGGCGAGCAGACCGCCGGAGTACGTGCGGATCGTGATCGTGCCCGAGGGCCGGCCGCGGACCAAGCCGCGGGCGTGCAACTACGGGTTGGAGTTCGCCAAGGGCGAGTACGTCGTCATCTTCGACGCCGAGGACCGGCCGCAGCCCGACCAGCTGCGGCGGGCGGTGGCCGCGTTCGAGGTGAACCGGCTGGTCAAGGGGTGGGTCGACCCGACGGCGCCCCGGCTGGTGTGCGTGCAGGCCTCGCTCATGTACTTCAACTCCGACTACAACCTGCTGACCCGGATGTTCTCGATCGAGTACGCGCACTGGTTCGACATGATGCTGCCGGGCATGGACGGTTCGGGCCTGCCGCTGCCGCTGGGCGGCACGAGCAACCACTTCGAGACCGAGGTGCTGCGCCGGCTCGGCGCCTGGGACCCGTACAACGTGACCGAGGACGCCGACCTGGGCCTGCGCATCGCGAGCCAGGGCTACGCCGTCGGCACGATCGAGTCCGCCACCGGCGAGGAGGCCGTGTCCGAGTCGTTCGCCTGGATCCGGCAGCGGACCCGGTGGATCAAGGGCTACCTGGTGACCGCGGCGGTCAACACCCGCAACCCGGCCCGCTGGTTCCGGCTCAACGGGATCGGCGGCGTGGTCGGCATGGTCGGGCTGGTGCTCGGCACCCCGCTGGCGTTCCTGGCCTACCCGCTGGCGCTGCTGTTCACGGTGGTGACCTACATCGGCATCCGCGTCGGCGTGGACTTCCCGACCCCCATCCTCCAGGGCGGGCTGCTGCTGATGCTCGGCGGCAACGGCGCGATGATCGTGTTCTCCGGTGTCGCCGCGTGGCGCCGCTACAACTGGCGGATCGCCGTCTACGCGGTGCTGGACCCGGTCTACTGGCTGATGCACTCGGCGGCGGCGTGGCGGGCGGCCTACCAGCTCGTCTTCGACCCGCACCGGTGGGAGAAGACGCC
>NZ_JBFAAX010001094.1:0-1762 GCF_040639995.1 Actinosynnema sp. NPDC023658
TGCGGGCCCGGACGGCTCGTCGCGGCTCTGGTCCGGCGCGGGGTGGTGGCGCTGGGCGTGGACCACTCGCCGCTGGCCGTCGCCCTCCCGCCGCCCGGCACCTGCTCGACCTCGGCCACCGCCGCGTCGCCGTCATCTCCGGACCGGCGGAGCGGATGTGCGCGCGGGCCCGGCTGGGCGGCATCCGCGCGGCGATGGACGAGTACGGCACCCCGCTGGACGAGCGGCTGGTGCGCGTCGGGCAGTGGTTCGCCTTCGAGGACGGGCTCAACCACGCGCGCGAGCTGCTGCGCCTGCCCGATCCCCCCACCGCCGTGCTGTGCGGCAACGACCTCCAGGCGCTCGGCGTCTACGAGGCCGCCCGGCAGGCGGGCCTGCGCGTCCCGCAGGACCTCAGCGTGGTCGGCTTCGACGACATCGCGGCCGTCCGCTGGTGCGGGCCGCCGCTGACCACCGTGCGGCAGCCCATGGTCGAGATGGGCGCCGCCGCGGCCGAGCAGGTGCTGTCCCTGGCCGCCGGTCGACAGCCCGCGCACATGCGGGTCGAGCTGCCCACCACCCTGATCGTGCGCGACAGCACCGCGCCGCCGGCGGCATGATGGGTTCACATGACGGAACTCGTCCTGGGCCGAACGAGTGAATCACCGAAGTGTTTCTAACATGCAACGAAACCTTTCGACCTGCGCGTTCCGTCTTTTGATCTCGCGCTGACGGGTTTTCGCAACAGTTGCCCTCCTCCTCTCCCTGCTCCTAGCTTCCGCAACGGGCGGGGAGACGCGGAGGGACCACGATGTTCCAGCGAAGCAGGCGGCGCGGCTCGCTCCCCGTCGTCACGGCGCCGGTCGCGGAGGCGGCGGCGATCCCCGTCGGGGAACCCGCCGCCCCGGCGGGGGGGGGGGGGCGCCCCCGGTCGTACACACGCCGCGCCGCGTGGGGCGGGCCCCCCGGGGGGGGGGCGGGGCCCCCCCCCCCCCCCCCCCGTGATGAAGATCACCCGGCCGTCCCGATCTTGTGGTGACTAGCCTTTGCGCAGGTCAAGCCCTGTGCCGCGGGTGCGAAGTCAACCCATGTCTGAGCCCGTTCTCAGGTGGCGTGTGCCAGCGTGCGCACATCCGCCCGCGGCACGCCGCGCGGTCGTCCGGAGGTCGGTTCCACCGACGGTCGTCAGATCGTCGGTCCCCACCGACCGGACACCCCGGCAGGTCCGCTCACCAAGGAGATTCCCACGATGTCCGTGCTGGCTCGACTGAGCCTGGCCAACCGAAGTCTCGTCGGGCTGCTCAGCCTGCTCGTGATCGGTTTCGGCGTGTTCACGCTGCCCTCGATCAAGCAGCAGCTCTTCCCGTCCATCGAGTTGCCGGCCGCGGTGGTCATCGCGCCCTTCCCCGGCGCGTCACCGGACCTGGTGGACAGCCAGGTCGCCGAACCCATCCAGTCGGCCGTGCGCGGCGTCGACGGCGTCGAGCAGGTGCTGACCCGCTCCGCCGAGAGCTCCGCGACCGTGCAGGTGATGTTCACCTACGGCACCGACGTCGACGCCGCCGTGGCCCAGCTGCAGCAGGCGGTGAACCGGCTCCAGCCGCGCCTGCCGCAGGGCGTCGAGCCGACCGTCGCCCAGGGCAGCACCGACGACATCCCGGTCATCGCGCTCGCCGCGACCTCCGGTGACGACGACCTCGCCGCCGCGGCCCGGCTGCGCGCCGAGGTCGTGCCCGCCCGGGAAGCCAGCCCCGGCGTGCGCGTGGCCACCGTCTGCGGCGAG
>NZ_JBFAAX010001095.1:0-773 GCF_040639995.1 Actinosynnema sp. NPDC023658
GGCGGGCTCACCGGGGCGCGGCGCAGCCCGAGGTGCTCCTCGTAGAACGAGGCGGCCGCGTCCACGTCACGCACCTGAAGAGCGAGGAAGTCCGGTCCGGTCACCGTGGCCATGGGTCTCTCCGATCCCTATGTCAAAGTCCTGACATAAAGAACCATATGTCAGACTCCTGACATGACGCAAGAGCGAGTGGACCTGGACTCCTCCGTCGGCTACGTCCTCAAGCAGGCCGCGGCGGCCCTGCGCGCCGCGATGGAAGCGGCCCTGCGACCGCTGGGCCTCAACGTGCCGCAGTACTCCTGCCTGGAACTGCTCGGCCAACGACCAGGCCTGTCCGCCGCCGAACTGGCGCGCGGCGCTTTCGTCACCCGGCAGTCCATGCACACCGTCCTGCAAGGGCTCCAGGACCGCGGCCTGCTCACCCGGCCGCCCACCGCGCCCCAGGGCCGAGCACTGCCCACCCTCCTGACCGACGAGGGCACCCGCCTGCTCGACCAGGCCAGCCGCGCCGTCTCCGACGTGGAACGCCGGATGCTGCGCGACCTGCCCTCCGGCGACGCCGAACGCCTCCGCCACGACCTCACCGCCTGCGCCGACGCCCTCAACCCGCCGAAGCCGTGACGGTCCCCCGCCACGCTGCCGACGACACCGCGCGACGGGTCCCGGCGCGGGCGGTGACGGGGTCGCGTCACGCGACGGCGGTTCCCTCCAGCTCCTCCAGCAGGGTCGGGATCGCCAGCCGCGTCACGCCCAGCATCGTCGTGGTCGGCGCC
>NZ_JBFAAX010001095.1:783-1762 GCF_040639995.1 Actinosynnema sp. NPDC023658
CCCCGGCGGCGCCCAACCGCGACGCCAGCACGCCGTAGTGCCGGAAGAGCAGGTCGACGTCGGTGGTGTAGACGGTGAGCCGGACCAGGTCGACCAGGGACATGCCCGCCTCGTCGAGCACCGCCTCCAGGTTGTCGAGGCTCAACGCCAACTGCGCCGCCATGTCACCGGCGTGCCGGGGCTCGCCGTCCCCGCCCATCGCGGCCTGCCCGGAGCAGTACAGGGTCCGGGTGTGCCCGGACACGACCTCGCCCTGGCTGTACCCCATCGCCACGGACCACTCCCAGGGGTTGACCGCCGTTCGCTGCACAGCCACATCAGCTCCGTTCCACTCGTCGACAACTGGTACGTCCGCCGGCCCGGTCGTCGACCGGTTCCGACGCCGTGAGGGCAGCCTTCCGCCGAATCACGACATCTTGTGTCGTGTATTCGGTAGCTTCTCCGCGTGCGCGCCGACCGGTTGGTCTCGCTGGTGCTGCTGCTCCGCCAACGCGGCCGGCTGTCCGCGGCAACGTTGGCGCGCGAGCTGGAGGTGTCCACCCGCACCGTGCTGCGCGACGTCGAGGCGCTGTCCGCGGCGGGCGTCCCCGTCTACGCCGAACGCGGCCGGCACGGCGGTTTCGCGCTGCTGCCCGGTTTCCGGACGGAGCTCACCGGGTTGAGCCACGACGAGGCGCTCGCCCTGCTGATCGCCGGGTCGCGGCGCGGCGCACAGGCGTTCGGCCTCGGCTCGGCGCTCGCCTCGGCCATGCTCAAGGTGGTCGACGCGCTGCCCGAGAGCCATCGGGACACCGCGGTCGGCGTGGCCGAGCGCCTGCTCATCGACCCCGAGACCGACCTCCTCTCACGTCGTGCGGTCGCCGAGGAGGTGCCGGACGCCGTGGGCGACCGGGTCGCGGTGTTGCGCGGTGACGCGGTCTACCGCGTCCACTGGCAGCCGGGCACCGACCTGCTGGTGGGCGTGTGCCACTGCGGAGCC
>NZ_JBFAAX010001096.1:0-1760 GCF_040639995.1 Actinosynnema sp. NPDC023658
GCCCCCGCCGAGCGACAGCGCGACCGGGATGCCGGCCATGACCAGCGCGGTGGCCCTGCCGCGCAGGTGGTCGGGCGCGACGCGACGGGCGTACCCGGCCAGCAGCGCCCACACCACGCCCGCCGCGACACCGGCGACGAAGCGGGCGGCCAGCGTGAGCGGGAAGTGCGAGGAGACGGCGGTGGCGGTGTTGGCGACCGCGAACCCGGCCACACCGACCAGCAGCAAGCGCTTGCGCGGCCAGGCGGCGGTGAGGGCGGACAGCGGGATCGCCGCCACGACCGTGCCGATCGCGTAGACGGTGACGAGTTGACCGGCCGCGGACTCGCTCACGCCGAGGCCGGCGCTCATCCCGCGCAGCACGCCGGCGGGCAGCGCCTCGGTCAGGACGGTGGTGAAGGCGGCCGTGGCCAGCGCGAGCAGCGGCCGCAGGGGGAGCTTCTCCGCGCCCGTCGCGGGGCGGGTGGTGGTTGTGCGCATACCGCATGGTCGAACCTCACACCGATGTCACGTTCAACCCGCGGCGGCGTGAGCCGGGTCACACCCGCGTCGGCGGACGGGTTCTCGTAGCGGTTTCGGCGCGGTTCCCGCGCGGTGATGGCGGTCGTGCGGTGGTGATCAGTAACCTGCGGGCCATGCCGGTCGTCGCGCTCAACGGGATCAACCTCAGCTACCACGTGGAGGGCGAGGGTGACCTCGTCGTCATGGTGATGGGCACCGGCAGCCCGGGACGGGTGTGGCACGCGCACCAGGTGCCCGCGCTGCGGGCCGCCGGGTTCCGCGTGGCGACCGTCGACAACCGGGGCATCCCGCCGACGGACGAGTGCGCGTCCGGGATGGTGATCGGGGACCTGGTCGGGGACGTCGCGGCGCTGATCGAGACGCTCGGCGGGCGGGCCCACGTGGTCGGCACGTCCATGGGCGCGCGGGTGACGCAGGAGCTCGCGTTGGCCCGGCCGGACCTGGTCTCGAAGGCCGTGATGCTGGCGACGGCGGGCCGCAACGACGCCGTGCAGACCGCGTTGTCGCGCGGCGAGCGGGCGTTGCACGACCAGGGCGTCACGTTGCCGGGGCGGTACTACGCGGCGGTCACCGCGTTGCTGAACCTGTCCCCCGCGACGCTGCGCGACCAGGTCGGTGTGCGCGACTGGCTGGACGTCTTCGAGTTCACCGGCTCGTCGGTGGGCAAGGGCGTGCGGGCGCAGATGGAGATGAACGAGTTCGAGAGCCGGCTCGACGCCTACCGCGCCATCGCGGTGCCGTGCCTCGTGGTGGGGTTCGCCGACGACCGCGTGCTGCCCGCGTACCTGGCCCGCGAGGTGGCCGACGCCATCCCGGGCGCGCGGTACGAGGAGGTGGCCGACGCGGGTCACTACGGCTTCCTCGAACAGCCGGACGCCGTCAACCGGCTGCTGGTGGACTTCCTCAAGGGCTGAACCGGTCCGCTCCGGACGCCGTGGCGGTCCCCGTGACCACCGACGGTGACCGGTCGACCACGGGAACTCGCCTACCCCCGTGCCGCGAACGTCGTTACCGTCGATCGCGACCTGGTGGGAGGGCACATGGACGCGCGAAGACTCGGCCGCACCACCCGCTTGGTCGCCCTGGTCGTCGTCGGCGGCGTGACCGTCCTCGTGCTCGTCCCGGTCGCGATCAACGCCGTCACCGGCGGGTCCGCGCCGCGCGTGCTCGGTCCGTACGGGGCGTGGCTGTGGCCGTCGCTGGCCGTGCTGTCCGCCCTCACCGCGTGCCTCGCGGCG
>NZ_JBFAAX010001097.1:0-1760 GCF_040639995.1 Actinosynnema sp. NPDC023658
CCGGCCGCGGGCGCCCGGTCGCTGGCCGCGTCGCACCGACACGTGGTCGCCGCCAACCGGGTCGGCATCCCCGCGCAGGTGCACGAGGAGTGCCTCACCGGGTTCGCCGCGTGGCAGGCCACCGCGTACCCGGCGCCGCTGTCCTGGGGCGCGTCGTTCGACCCCGAGCTGGTCAGCGAGATGTCGGGCCTGATCGGCCGCTCCATGCGCGCCGCGGGCGTGCACCAGGGGTTGGCGCCGGTCCTGGACGTCACCCGCGACTACCGCTGGGGCCGCACCGAGGAGACCATCGGGGAAGACCCGTACCTCGTCGGCACGGTCGGCACGGCGTACGTGCGCGGCCTGGAGCAGTCCGGGATCGTGGCCACGCTCAAGCACTTCGCCGGCTACTCGGCCTCGCGCGCCGGGCGCAACCTCGCCCCCGTGGCCATCGGCCCCCGCGAGTTCGCGGACGTGGTCCTGCCGCCGTTCGAGATGGCCGTGCTCGACGGCGGCGTGCGGTCGGTCATGCAGTCCTACACCGAGATCGACGGCGTGCCGTCGGCCGCCGACGCCGGGCTGCTCACCGGGCTGCTGCGCGACACCTGGGGTTTCGACGGCACGGTGGTCGCGGACTACTTCGCGGTCAAGTTCCTCCAGACGCTGCACGGGATAGCCGAGGACGAGGCGCACGCCGCCGCGCTGGCCCTGGCCGCGGGAGTGGACGTCGAACTGCCGACCGTGCGCTGCTACGGCACGCCGTTGCTGGACGCGGTCCGGCGCGGCGACGTGGACGAGGCGCTGGTCGACCGCGCCCTGCGCCGCGTGCTGCGGCAGAAGGTCGAACTCGGCCTGCTCGACCCCGACTGGTCCCCCCTGCCCGACGACGTCGACGAGCTGCGGCTGGACTCGCCGGAGGGCCGGGACGTCGCGCTGCGCCTGGCCCGCGAGTCCGTGGTGCTGCTGACCAACGACGGCGTCCTGCCGCTGCGCCCGGGCGTCCGGCTCGCCGCGGTCGGCCCGCTGGCGGACGACCCGATGGCGATGCTGGGCTGCTACTCCTTCCCCGCGCACATCGGCGTGCACCACCCGGACGCCGGGCTCGGCCTGGAGATCCCGACCGTGCTGTCGGCGCTGCGTGACGCGGTGGGCGGCGAGGTGATCCACGTGAAGGGCTGCGACGTCACCGGCGAGGCGGACCCGGAGCAGGTCGCGGCCGCCGTGAACGCGGCGCGGGCGGCGGACGTGTGCGTCGTCGCCGTCGGTGACCTGGCCGGCCTGTTCGGCCGCGGCACGTCCGGCGAGGGCTGCGACGCCACGGACCTGCGCCTGCCCGGCGCGCAGGCGGACCTGGTCCGCGCGGTCCTGGCCACCGGGACGCCGGTCGTGCTGCTGCTGATCACCGGACGCCCCTACGCGATCGGTGACCTGGCCGACGGCGCGGCGGCGGTCGTGCAGACCTTCTTCCCCGGGCAGCTCGGCGGCCGGGCCGTCGCGGACGTCCTCACCGGCGTCGTCGCGCCCTCGGGCAGGCTGCCGGTCGGCATCCCGGCCGAGGCGTCCGGCCAGCCCGGCACCTACCTGTCCGCACCGCTCGGTCGGCGCAGCGAGGTGTCCAACGTCGACCCGACGCCCGCGTTCCCGTTCGGCCACGGCCTCGGCTACGGCACGTTCACCTGGTCGTCCGCGCGCGTGGTGTCGGGCGGCGACCCGTGGACCACGGACGGCGAGGTCGAGCTGGAGCTCGACGTGCGCAAACCCGGCACCCGTCCCGGCGCGGA
>NZ_JBFAAX010001098.1:0-1758 GCF_040639995.1 Actinosynnema sp. NPDC023658
TGGGGCGTTCCGCGAGCAGATAGACGTTCCACCGGCACGAACCGGTGCAGTTCACGCCGTGCGTGGACGGCACGACCTTGTCGTGGCTCCACCGGTCCCGGTAGAACGCGTCACCCTCGCGCCCGCCCTGGTGGAAGGCGGCGCGCAGGTCGTCGGAGACCGCGGCCCGGGTCAAGAACCTGCTGGTGGCCAGCAGGACGCCGCCGGCGGTACCGCGCCCAGGGCGCTCTTCCCCGGTTCGGTGGAATACCGCGCGCATACGGTCGTTCCTTTCTCAGGTGTTGCCGTTCGGATCGGCGCGAATAAATACATGTAACTGCGGGTGACGGATCCATTACAACCCAATGTGATGCGCGTCACTGCGGTAACATTTCGTTTACCGTCTCATATGTCGAAATTTGCGCCACCTGTGCAAAGCCTTTGCGGACCGACCCCTTAATTCACTCGTAACGGTGAATAAATAAGGTCGGCACACCCCCTAGAATCGGGGTGCGGCGCGAATCCGAGGAGCAGAGAGGTCGATCATGAGCGTCGACGCACGCCTCCACGTCCGTGCCACCGTCCGGGGCAGCGGTGACAACCGCATCGCCGTCCTGCTGGTGGACTGCCGGACCGCACTCCCGCTGCCGCTGCCCGCCGCGCTGACCGGCAAGGGGCTGACCCTGATCTCCGACGTCGACCGCGTCGTGCTGCCGGTCACCCGCGGCTGGGCCGTCGAGGTGTCGGCGGGCGGGGAGCTCACGCTGCGCTGGCCCCACCGGACACCGCTGCTGGACCACGTCGCGGTCGAGCGCCCCGGCGTGTGGGCGTGGGCGGCCCGCCGGCGCCGCACCGTGCTCCTGCTGGTCGGGGCGCACCTGGACCTTAACGAGCCGGACCCGGTGCGCCACCGCGAGCTGCTGGTGGGGGTCGCGGCCGCCGGAGCGCTGGTCGGCGGCGCGGTGCCGTACGCGGAACCGGCCGCCCGCGTCGACGCGCACGAGTACCGACCGGCCCTGCGGCACACCGTCCTGCGGGGCTGAACGCACGACCGTCGGCTCGGACGCGCGACCGTCAGACGAGGCTCTGGAAGGGCTCCGAGGCGGCGGTGAGGGCGTCCACGCACGCGCGGATCGAGCCGCGGTCGTCGTCCTCGGACCGGGTCACGACGTGGATCGTGCGGTTCAGCGCCGGGCGGGTGGCGACCACGCGCACGCCGTCGGGCACCGAGTCCCGGCCCAGGCGCGGCACGACGGCGGCGCCCACGTTGCCCGCCACGAGGGCGAGCTGGGTCGGGTAGTTGCCGATGGTGCAGGTGATCCGCGCGTCCACGCCGTGCCGGCGCAGCACGTGCGTGAGCCAGTCGAGGCAGCCGGAACCGGTGCTCCAGCCGATCCACCCGATGTCGTCGACCTCCGCGAGGTCCACGACCTTGCGGTGCGCCAACCGGTGCGACGAGGGCAGCACCAGGTCGGCCACGTCGTGCAGCAGGGTGGTGCGGGACGTGGTGGGCGGCAGCGCCACCGGCCGGTGCTCCCAGCTCTCCAGCACCGCCACGTCCAGGCTGCCGTCCACGACCCGCGGCAGCGTCTGCTCGGCCTCGCCCTCCTCCAGGGTGACCGCCAGGGCGGGGTGCCGGTCGCGCAGCAGCGCCAACGCCGGTGGCAGCAGTGCGTGCACGGTCGTCGGGATCGCACCCAGCCGCACCGCGCCGGTGACGTCCTCGCGCAGCAGCTCCAGGTCCGCGCGGGCCTGCTCGACGTGGGTCTGGTGGCGTTC
>NZ_JBFAAX010001099.1:0-1758 GCF_040639995.1 Actinosynnema sp. NPDC023658
CCGGGTAGGCGGTGACCCTCGCGCAGCCCGCCTCGACGAGCCCCTGCCAGCGCCGTGCCGCGGTGACCGGGTCGACGCCGAGCGTCCGCCCGACCTCGTGCCACGTGGCGCGCGGCGCGGCCTGCAACGCGTGGACGAGTCGGAGGTCGGTCTCGTCCGGGGTGATCGGATCCTGCACTGGAAGCCGTCCTGGTGAGCGATCCCGGCAATCGGAGCGTCGACAGTGACACCGGACGTGATCCTCGGCAAGTCCCGCAACGAGCCGAGGAGAGGACCACCCGTGTCCGTCATCGAAGACGCCGCCGCCATCCAGGACGAGCTGGTCGCGCTGCGACGCCGCCTGCACGCCGAGCCCGAGATCGGGTTGCGCTTGCCCCGCACGCAGGACGAAGTGCTCGCCGCGCTCGACGGCCTGCCGCTGGAGCTGACGCTGGGTGAGGCGCTGACGTCCGTGACCGGCGTGCTGCGGGGCGCCCGTCCGGGACCGGTGGTGCTGCTGCGCGCCGACATGGACGCGCTGCCCGTGCAGGAGCGCACCGGGCTGGACTACGCGTCCCGGGTGGACGGTGCGATGCACGCCTGCGGGCACGACCTGCACACCGCGATGCTGGTCGGCGCGGCGCACCTGCTCGCCGCCCGGCGCGAGGAGCTGGCCGGTGACGTGGTCTTCATGTTCCAGCCCGGCGAGGAGGGGTGGGACGGCTCGGCCGCCATGATCGCGGAGGGTGTGCTGGACGCCGCGGGCCGGCGGGCGGACGCCGCCTACGCGTTGCACGTGTTCAGCGCGGGCGTGCCGCACGGCGTGTTCTCGGCCCGGCCGGGCACGGCGATGGCGGCCTCCGACGGGCTGGAGGTGACCGTCGTCGGCTCCGGCGGGCACGGCGCCCGGCCGCACCGCGCGCAGGACCCGATCCCGGTGGCGTGCGAGATCGTCACCGCGCTGCAGACCCTGGTCACCCGCCGGCACGACGTCTTCGACCCCGTGGTGGTGACCGTCGGGTCGTTCCACGCCGGGAGCAAGCGCAACGTCATCCCCGACACCGCGCGGTTCGAGGCCACGCTGCGCACGTTCTCCGCACCCGCCAGGGCCCGGCTCAAGGACGCGGTGGTCACCCTCGCCCGGTCCGTCGCGCAGGCGCACGGGCTGCACGCCGAGGTCGAGTACGTCGACGGCTACCCGATGACCGTCAACGACCCGCGGGAGACCGCGTTCGTCTCCGACACCATCACCGACCTGTTCGACGGGCGGTTCCGGCCCCTGGCCCACCCCATGCCGGGCGGTGAGGACTTCTCCCGCGTCCTGCGGGAGGTGCCGGGCGCGTTCATCCCCCTCGGCGCGGGGCGCGGCGGCACCGACAACCACTCCCCGCGGGCCGAGTTCGACGACGCCGTCCTGGCCGACGGCGCCGCCGTCCTCACCGAACTGGCCCTCCGCCGGACCGCCGATCCCACCCGTCGGTGACCGGCCGGGTTCGGTGCGCCGCCCGGCTCCGGGGTTTCGCGCCGGCTCGTCGGCCGAACGGGGCCGCCCGGCACGCCACTACGGGGTCTGGTTGCGCAAACGTTCGACAAGCGTTGCGCGGCCCGGCGGAACGCCCCCATCGTGGGGACCACCGCGTCGGAAGGACCGTCGAAGTGCGAAAGCTCTTATCCGCGTGCCTGACCCTGGCCACCGCGTCCCTCGCCGCGGCCGGCGTGCTGCTCCCCGTCCACCCGGCCGTCGCCGCCCCCGACTCCGCCGACACACCGGCCACCACC
>NZ_JBFAAX010001100.1:0-1752 GCF_040639995.1 Actinosynnema sp. NPDC023658
GTCGAAGAAGAGGTCGTCGGCGGTGCGCATGGCGGCGACCAGCCGGGGCACCTCCCAACCGTCCTCCGCGAACACGGCGGCGACCAGGTCGCGCTGGGCGGCCGGGTCGCGGAAGGCGTCGAACGGGGGCTCCGGACGGGCGAAGCTCAGGAAGCCGTGGATGTCCTCGCCCTCCCCCACGGCGTACAGGGCGGCGCCCCGGCCCGGCTCGCTCCAGAGGACGCCCTCGTGGGACAGGCCGAAGTCGTTGCGCAGGGTGAAGCCGGCGAAGCAGTGGCCGAGGTAGCGGTGGAACCGCTCCTCGCGGCCGAGGACCAGGGATCGGACGCCGGAGTGCAGGCCGTCCGCACCGATGACGAGGTCGAACCGGCGGTGGTCGCCGCCGCGGAAGGTGACGTCGACGCCGTCGGCGTGGTCGTCCAGGGTCTCGACGCTGTCGTCGAAGAGGAACTCCACGTCGTCCCGGACGGTGGCGTGGAGGATCTCCGCCAGGTCACCCCGGCGCACCTCCAGGTCGCGCCCCAGCACACCGCCGGCCATGGCCTCGGGGCGCATCGAGGTGATCGGGCTGCCGTCCGGCTCCAGGAACGTGATCCGGCGGGTGTCGACGTGGGCGGCCCGCAGCTCCGGCAGCAACCCCATCCGCTCGACCACGTCCAGGGCCGTGCCGCGGATGTCGACCGGGTACCCGCCGCCGCGCGGGGCGCCGGCCTTCTCCACCACCGTGACGTCGAAGCCGTAGCGGTGCAGCCAGTGGGCCAACGCCGGACCCGCGATGCCGGCGCCGGAGATCAAGACCGTGCTCATGCGTTCCACTCCTCGACTGGACAACTACCTAACTTAGGTAGCCTTCTTCGGACAACAAGGGTCGCTACCGTGTGGGCGGACCCTGTCCACCATATACCTAAGTTAGGTAAGTAAGAGGTGAGATGAGCGCCAAGGACGACGGCCGGCTCGACCTGTCGGCGGTGCTGCCGCGCCTGATGCGGCTGGGCGCCGTGCTCAACCGCAGCCAGTTGGCCGAGCGCGCCGTCGACCGGATCGGCATCCCGCTGGACCGGCCTGCGGTCCGGGTGCTCCTCACGCTGCGCACGGCGGGCCAACCTCTGCGGGTGGGCGAGATCGCCACCCGGATGGAGGTGGCCGGACCGCACGTCACCCGGCACCTGCACGAGCTGGAACGGCGGGGGCTGGTGCGCCGGGCCGCCGACCCGGACGACCAGCGCGCCCGCCTGGTCGAGCTGACGCCGGAGGGCGGCGAGATCGCCGGCCGCTACCTGGGCACGGTGCTGGACTGGCTCGGCGAAGCGGTGGCCGACTGGTCCGACGAGGACCGCGAGACCTTCGGCCGGCTGCTCACCCGGTTCGTCGACGACCTGACCGCGCACCTCACCGACGTGGACGACCGGGCGACCTGACCGCCGGACGCCCCCGTCGGCGGCAGGCCGGTCAGGCGGGTGGCGCGGCGGTGCTGTTCCGCAGCACCAACCGGGTGGGCACGAGGCTCGTGCCGGGCTCGACCGGTTCGTCGCGGACGCGGCGCAGGACGCGTTCGACGCAGCGGCGGCCGACCTCGGTGAAGTCCTGGTGCACGGTGGTCAGCGGCGGGACGAAGGAGCCCGAGTCCGGGATGTCGTCGAAACCGACCACGCTGACGTCGGCCGGGACGACCTTGCCCCGCTCGTGGAACGCCCGCAGCAGCCCCAGCGCCATCTGGTCGTTGGCCGCGAACACCGCCGTGCAGCCGGGTTC
>NZ_JBFAAX010001101.1:0-1749 GCF_040639995.1 Actinosynnema sp. NPDC023658
TGATCTGCGTGCTGGAGGCGCACGACACCACCGGCTACGGCGAGCAGGGCGGCGCGGTCACGCTCAACCAGGCCGTGGACTACTGGCTGGGCGTGAAGAGCGCGCTGGTCGGCCAGGAGCGCTACGTCATCATCAACATCGGCAACGAGCCGTACGGCAACAACAACTACGCCAACTGGACCAACGACACGCGCAACGCCATCTCGCGGCTTCGGTCCAACGGCTTCACCCACACCCTCATGGTCGACGGCCCGAACTGGGGTCAGGACTGGACGAACACCATGCGCAACAACGCGTCCTCGGTGTTCAACGCCGACTCGCAGCGCAACGCGGTGTTCTCGATCCACATGTACGGCGTGTACGACACCGCGTCCGAGGTCACCTCCTACCTCAACGCGTTCGTCAACGCCCGGCTGCCGATCGTGGTGGGGGAGTTCGGTGACAACCACTCCGACGGCAACCCCGACGAGAACACGATCATGGCCACGGCCCAGTCGCAGCGCATCGGCTACCTCGGCTGGTCGTGGAGCGGCAACGGCGGCGGTGTCGAGTACCTGGACATGGTCAGCGGCTTCAACCGGAGCAGCCTGACCAACTGGGGCAACCGAATCTTCAACGGCGCCAACGGCATCAGGTCGACCTCCCGGCAGGCAACCGTCTACTGAGGACCGAGGAGCGGGGGTCGGTGCCTCACCGGCCCCCGGCGACCGCGGCCAGCGTCATGTGGGCCGGGCCCGCGCCGGCGGTGTTGCGGCAGGCGAAGTCGCCGGTCGCCTTCTCGTGCATCAGGCGCAGGCACGTGCCCAGCGCGCGCTGGCCGTAGAAGTTCGGGTGCATGCTCTCCTGGCGGTCGCCCTGGGAGGTGTAGCCGGTGACCACCCAGCGCACCCACTCGGAGGTCGTGCCCGGGACGGGGTTGTCGGCGTTGTTGCCCGCCTGCGCCTGGCGCGAGTCGGCGGCGCACACCTCGCGGCCGTTGAAGGTGCCCCGCAGGTCGAGGAACCGCGCGTTGCGGTCCGCGGCGACCGCCTTGAGCTGCGCGGCGATGGCCGGCACGAGCTGCTTGCGCGCCCAGTCCGCGTCGGAATCCCACACCGGGCACCCGCCCTGGGCCCAGCGCGGCCCGTTCTCGGGGATGCGGAAGCCGGCGGCGGCCGGCATCGGTGACGGGTAGGACTGGAGGACGAACTGGTAGGTGCCCGCGCCCTGGGCGGCGTCCACCACCTCCTTGATCGCGCTCACCGTGGCGCCGACGTCGGTGCGCAGCCGCTCCAGCCGCTCGGTGACCGTCGCGTCCCACTTCGGCGCGCACCGGTACGAGGCCGGGGAGAGGTAGCCCTTGACGCAGTCCGCGATGATGTCCCCGAACCCGAGGTCGTTGCCGCCGATGGACAGCACGACCAGCTCCACCCGGTGCTCGCGCACCGCGGCGCGCAGCAGGTCGAGCTGGTCGGGCTGGTCGCGCGCCGGGTCGCCGTCGCGCACGTCGTTCGTGGTCGCGCCGGAGCAGGCGAGGTTGATCGGCGTGGCGTCGGGGATCGCGGCGCTGATGATCTCCGCGGACGTCGAGCGGTGGCACATGTCGGTGCTGCTGTGGGTGTCGCCGTACACGATCGTGGGGTCGGTGGTGCAGCTGCGCGCGTCGCACCGGGTGGCCAGGTCGGTGCCCCACTTGTCGCCGGAGTTCTGCAGGGCGTTGCCGCGCCACCGGCCGGCCTCGCCGGAGATGTAGCTGTCGCCCAGCGAGAC
>NZ_JBFAAX010001102.1:0-1749 GCF_040639995.1 Actinosynnema sp. NPDC023658
CCCTGTGGCATGTCATCGACGGCAAGGGCGAGAAGATCAAGGGGTTGCCCGACGACGACTCGAACGTCACCGCCGTGCGCAAGGTCGTCGCCCTGCACTCGGGCGTGGTGGACAACCGGACACCGGAGACGGTCTGGGACAGCGTCGAGCACGAGTTCTCCTTCTACCACCGCGATTTCGTCCAGCGGTTGGATTCGGAGCAGTACCGCGACAAGCTCGTGCGGTTGTTCGGCGACAACGCGCTGAGCACTCGACAGGTGTCGGTCGCCTGGTACGAGTCCACGTTTCACGAGGGCATGCGGACCGCCGAGGTCCGAATGGAGAGCACCTTCGAGTTCACCACGGCGTCACCGGACTACCTCGCGGCCAACCGGTTCGAGCTGAACAAGCCGTACACGCAGCGCCGGACGGTCAGCCTGAGCCTCGAAGGCGACACGTGGCGCATCGGCATGATGGAGAAAGAACCACTGACCAAGTCCGCCGGCAAACCCGGCGGCTGACGTGGTGCGGTAAGCGCGACGTTCGCGAGCCGCACGACGATGTGCGCCCTTGCCGCGACGGCTCGCCACCGCCCGGGCCGGCAACGGGTGCGCCCCGTTCGCCGAGCAGAGCCGCCCTCGGCCTCGACCACAGGGCTGTGGCCCCTCGGTCGACCGGCTTCCAACGGATGCACGACCGCGGGTTGCCCCCTTCATACCGCCGGGGCTCATCCGATCGGACCAGTGCCCGTCTCACCCCATGAGCCGATGGTGCGCATGGCATCGCGGTGACAGGCTCAGGCGTCGGATTCTCTTACACCACAACAACAAGGAGATCAAGCGATCCGCCGCCGCCTTGCCGCCCTGCTGTCCACCGCCGCCCTGACCTTGGTGCCCGTGGCCGTCGTCACCGGGGCGACCACCGCGCACGCCGCGGACAACCCGATGGTCGTCTGCGAGGACGCCAACAACGAGATCGACGTCAACTTCACCGGCAACACCGCCCAGGTGAGAACCTCCATCCACCACGGTTGCGTCTCACTCGAGGTCCCCACCATCGTCTACGGCCGGGTCCAACCCACCTCCGGCACCGCCACCGGCAGCCAGTCCAACGCCACCGTCACCATCCCCGACTGGACGATCCGCTTCTACGACGCCAGCGACAACTGGGTCGCCACCTCTCGCGTCGACATCACCGCCACCTACCTCGGCCCCCTGGCCAACGTCATGGCCGGCACCATGATGTCGACCAACCCGAACGTGCACGTGACCGTCGGCACCGCCAGCCGCGCCTGCACCACGCCCACCCACTGCACCTACTACAACACCGCGCTCGATATCCTGGACGTCGCCATCAATATCGGGGTGACCCTGACGAACTAACGGCCGTGACCACTAGGAGCTGTTTGTGGTTCGGATCTAGGTCAAGCCGGGTGGTGTGCTGGTAGGGCTGGTAGAACACGGGTGTGGCGCGTTTTGATCTGACCGATGCCGAGTGGGCGTTGATCGAGCCGCACGTGCCGGTGGCGGCCACCGGGCCGTTGCCGCGTCGGGTGCGGGATCAGTTCAACGGGATCCTGTGGCGGTTCCGCACCGGGTCGGGCTGGCGTGACGTCCCGGAACGGTACGGGCCCTGGTCCACGGTCTATTCCCGGTTCAACGCCTGGGCCAAGGCCGGGGTGTTCCAGGGGTTGATGGACGCGTTGATCGCCGAGGCCGCCTCCCGCGGGCAGGTCGGGTTGGAACTGGTGAGCGTGGACTCCACGATCGT
>NZ_JBFAAX010001103.1:0-1748 GCF_040639995.1 Actinosynnema sp. NPDC023658
GGCGTCGGCTCGAACAAGTGCCTCGACGCCACCGGCGGCGCGACCGCGAACGGGACGTTGATCGAGATCTGGACCTGCAACGGCGGCTCGAACCAGAAATGGACCCTGTCATGAACACCCTTTTCCGATCACGCGTGCGCTCGGTGACGCGCGCGGCCCTGTCGGTGCTCGTCACGGCCGCCGCGCTGACCGTCGTGGGGCCGCAGGCGCCCTCCGCGCTCGCGCTGGAGAACGGCCTGGGCCGCACGCCGCAGCTGGGCTGGAACGACTGGAACAGCTTCGGCTGCAACGTCAACGAGACCCTGATCCGGCAGACGGCCGACGTCATGGTCTCCAGCGGCATGGCCGCGGCCGGGTACCAGTACGTCAACATCGACGACTGCTGGTCGACCAAGCAGCGAGACTCCAGCGGCAACCTCGTGGCCGACCCCGTGAAGTTCCCCAGCGGCATCAAGGCGCTGGCCGACTACGTGCACGGCAAGGGCCTCAAGCTGGGCATCTACTCCTCGGCCGGCACGACGACCTGCGCGGGCTACCCGGCGGCGCTGGGCTACGAGCAGCGCGACGCGAACCTGTGGGCGTCGTGGGGCATCGACTACCTGAAGTACGACAACTGCGGCGACCACCAGGGCAAGAACGGCCAGCAGCGCTACACCGCGATGCGCGACGCGCTGGCGGCCACCGGCCGGAAGATCTTCTACAGCCTGTGCAACTGGGGCCAGGAGAGCGTCTGGACCTGGGGCGCGGCGGTCGGCAACTCGTGGCGCACCACCGGTGACATCGCCGGGAACTGGAACTCGGTCATGGGCATCCTGGACAGCCAGGCCGGCCTGACCGCCTACGGCAAGCCCGGCGGCTGGAACGACCCGGACATGCTGGAGGTGGGCAACGGCCTGACCGACACCGAGGCCCGCGCGCACTTCAGCCTGTGGGCGCTGCTCAACGCGCCGCTGATCGCGGGCAACGACCTGCGCTCCATGAGCTCGACCACGCGGTCGATCCTGACCAACACCGACGTCATCGGCGTCAACCAGGACTGGGGCGGCAAGCAGGGCTACCGCGTGCGCGACGACGGCAACTCCGAGGTCTGGGTCAAGCCCATGGCGAACGGCTCGCGCGCCGTCGTGCTGCTCAACCGCAACACCAGCGCCGCGACCATCTCCACCACCGCGACCCAGGTCGGCCTGGGCAGCGGCACGTCCTACAGCCTCAAGGACCTGTGGTCCAAGGCCACCACCAGCACCAGCGGCACGATCAGCGCCTCCGTGCCCGCCCACGGCGCGGTGATGTACGTGGTCTCCGGCGGCGGCACCCCGCCCACCGAGGTCACCAGCGCGTTGCGCGGCACCGGCTCCAACCGGTGCCTGGACGTCACCGGCGCGTCGCAGGTCGACGGCGCCCTGCTGGAGATCTGGGACTGCAACGGGGGCGCGAACCAGAGCTTCACCTCCACCGCGGCGGGTGAGCTGCGCGTCTACGGCGGCACCAAGTGCCTCGACGTCTACAACCAGGGCACGACCAACGGCACCGCGGTGGAGCTGTGGTCCTGCAACGGCCAGGCCAACCAGCAGTTCCGGCTCAACTCCGACGGCACCATCACCGCCGTCGGCGCCAACAAGTGCCTGGACGTCACCGGCGGTGGCACCGCCAACGGCACCAAGGTCCAGATCTGGGACTGCTCCGGTGCGAGCAGCCAGAAGTGGACCCGCGTCTGATCCTCCTCACGGCGGGAGTGCCCCGGTCGCCCT
>NZ_JBFAAX010001104.1:0-377 GCF_040639995.1 Actinosynnema sp. NPDC023658
GTGCACATCACCATGGACCGCACCGGCCTGGAACACCGAGCCCGTGACGTGTCCGATGACCGAGTTGACCGTGACAGCACGTCGCCTGTCCTTACTCCACCACATCACCAGCCGATCTTCGGCCATGGCCGGTGAACGGAAGCCGCATTTATGCGCTTGTCTTCACCTGAATCGCCGAATCTGACTGTCGGTGCTTACGGCATCCAAAGCGCAAGAGTGTCGACATCGCCGCAATTGCGGCGATCTGTGGAGGTTCGGGCAGTGGGTCCGGTCCTCCGGCTTCCCCGTCGTATCGCGGCGTTCTCGAAACGTCCGTTTGCAAGCAACAGGTGTCCCTCTTGTCACCCGGTAAGAGGGACGCTGCGTGTCCCGCGAGA
>NZ_JBFAAX010001104.1:387-1745 GCF_040639995.1 Actinosynnema sp. NPDC023658
CCTTCCTTCCGGATCGGGCCGAGCAGGAACACCCCCGCGTGCGCGGGGAAGACGATCTGGCACCACGCAAGCCAGTGGTAGTCCCACGGAGCAACCCCGCGTGCGCGGGGAAGACCGCAGGACCGACCCGGATCTGCCGATGGACGACGGAGCAACCCCGCGTGCGCGGGGAAGACGGAAGGAGGTCGACGTGAGGCGACGCCGCGAACGGAGCAACCCCGCGTGCGCCGGGAAGACAATCGCAGCGACCTGGGGAAGCGCAAGCGGCCGGGAGCAACCCCGCGTGCGCGGGGAAGACACTTCTTGACCAGCCGATTTAGCACCTCAACAGTCTGTTCTGCATCGGTTTGCTGTGATCGGAGGGCTGTATCGTAGCGGTGAGCCGGTGCGGTCGTGGGGGGGGGCCCCCCCCCCCCCCGGCAAATAAATGGGAATAAATGTGCGGCATACGGGTGGTCGTGCGGACCTGAACTTGCGTCGGTGGGAAGCGGGGCAGACGATCGGGCGGTGGCACACGAGGTCGTTCCGGGGGCGTAGCGGGAGCATGATGAGCGGCAATTCTGACCGTACTGCGGAAGTGATCTCCTGGGTCGACCGCGACATGCCGGTGATGCGAATGCTCCGTGAACGCTTCGGCTCGGAGAGACCGCTTGCCGGGCACCGGCTGTCGGCCAACGTGCACTTGCTGGCCTCGACCGTCCCGCTGTTGCTGGCGCTGCGCGACGCCGGCGCCGACCTGGCGGTGTGCGGGTCGAACCCCATGTCGACCGACTCCGGTGTCGCGCGGTGGCTCGGTGACCACGGTATGACCGTGTTCGCTCCGGGCGCGGACGACCTCGAAGACGACCACGCGCGTTTGCTGGCCGTGTTGGACCACCACCCGCACGTCGTGCTCGACGAGGCGGACGGGCTTCTCGGACTCCTGCACGCCGAGCGCGAGGAACTGGTGCCGAGCGTCCTCGGCGCGTCGGTGCACACCCTCACCGGTGTCCGGCGTCTGCACCGCTTCGCGGATCAGGGACGTCTGCGCTTCCCGGTGATCGGGATCGACGGCAGTCCGATCAAGCAGCTCTTCGACAACGAGATGGGCACGGCGCAGAGCACGCTCGACGCGATCACCCGCCTGGTCAACCCGCTGGACTGCGGGTCGGTCGTCGTGGTGGCGGGTTTCGGCGCGTGCGGGCGGGGGATAGCGAAGGCGCTCGCCCGCCGGGGAGCCGACGTCATCGTCACCGAGGTCGACCCGGTGCGTGCGCTCTGGGCGGCGACATCCGGCTTCCGGGTCATGCCCGCGGATGAGGCCGCCGCGTTGGGGGAGTTGTTCATCACCGCGACCGGGACCATCAACGTCCTCACCG
>NZ_JBFAAX010001105.1:0-1744 GCF_040639995.1 Actinosynnema sp. NPDC023658
GCCCCTCCCCGCCCCCCCGGGGGGGCACCCCGCCCCGGCGGGGCCCCCCCGCCGGGGCCCCCCGCCCGCCCGCGCGCCGGCCGCGGGGCGGCGGACGGCCTCGACCAGCCTGCCGATCGGTCGGACCCGGCTCACATCCCGGTCGGACCGCGGCCCGGTCCGCGACCGCGCCGCCGCAGGTACCGCTCGAACTCGGCCGCGATGGCGTCACCGCTTGCCTCGGTGATCTGGATCTCCGCGTCGCCGCGCTCCTCCAGCGCCCGCACGTAGTTGCGCACGTCCTCGTCCTCGTCGGCCATCTCGCTGACCGTGCGCTCCCACTCCTCGGCCTGCTCCGGCAGCGCGCCGAGCGGCACCTCGACGTCCAGCACCTCTTCCACCCGGTGCAGCAGCGCCAACGTCGCCTTCGGCGAAGGCGGCTGGGAGACGTAGTGCGGCACGGCGGCCCAGAACGAGATCGCGGGCACCCCGGCCTGCACGCACAGGTCCTGGAACACGCCGACGATGCCGGTGGGCCCCTCGTACCGGGACCGCTCCAGCCCGTACTTCGCCGCCGCCGCCTCGTCGTACGCCGTGCCCGTCACCGGCACCGGCCGGGTGTGCGGGGTGTCCATCAGCAGCGCGCCCAGCGTGACCACGGTCGTCACGCCCAGGTCCTCGATGTGGCCCAGCAGCTCGGCGGCGAACTTCCGCCACCGCATGTTCGGCTCGATGCCGTGCACGAGCACCACGTCGGTGGACGACCCCGGCGGGCGGCAGACCGACAACCGGGTCGTCGGGAATTCGACCCTTCGGGTGACACCGTCCACCAGGCGGACCGTGGGGCGGGTCACCTGGAAGTCGTAGTAGTCGTCCGGATCGATCTCCGCCAACGGCGTCGCGTCCCACGTGAGCTGCAGGTGTTCGATCGCCGTGCTGGCGGCGTCGCCAGCATCGTTCCACCCCTCGAACGCCGCCACCATGATCGGGTTGGTGAGCGGTTCGCTGGGGTCGAAGGGGGTCTGGGCGGCCTGGTCCGGATCGGTCACGGCGCCAGACTACGACCACCGCCGCACGCCCGACGCCGTAGGCTTGGCGCATGTCGGGTCGTGTCACGCCGCCCCACCCCGGCGTCCCCGCCGACCGCGTCCCCGCCGAGCGCGCCACGCCGGCCGCCACGCCCCGGACCGTTCACCGGAAGATCGACGAACCCGCAGGTCACAGTGGTCGCCCCGGAACCCCCGCCCTGAGCACGCCCGACCCGGCGCGGCAACCGCGACCCGCCCACCGCGGTCCGCGCGCGGGCACCGTCGGATACGACACGTTCGTGGCTCACCCCGCGCGCCCGACCGGGCACGGCACCGGCACGAAGATCACCCGGGTGTCACGTCGGGGTGCCGAACCCGCACGTGGGACGGCCGACGACGCCGCCCGTCCCCGGTCACGCTCCGTTCGTTACGCTCGGCAATGCTTGCTCCGAACAGGTGAAAGGCCTGCTCGGGGACCGGAGTCGACGAGGGTGGGCGGTACATGACGGTCGAGGCTGTGCTGTGGGACATGGACGGCACGCTGCTGGACTCCGAGAAGCTGTGGGACATCCCGCTCCACGAGTTCGTGGAGAAGCTCGGCGGCACGCTGTCCGCGCCGACCAGGCAGGCCATGGTCGGGTCCAGCACGGCCCGGACCATGACCCTGCTGTTCACCGAGGCGGGCATCGACCACCCGTCCCCGGAAGACCTCGTCGACGGCGCGGCGTGGATCTCGC
>NZ_JBFAAX010001106.1:0-1743 GCF_040639995.1 Actinosynnema sp. NPDC023658
GTGCGACGGCTGGATGATGAGCATGCCGAACGCGAACTTCGAGGCGGCGGCCGACGGCACGGCGGTGCCGGGCTGGTGCACGGAGGGGCCCGACCCCAAGGGGGTGGACCGCGCCGCCGGCGTCGCGTACACCATGGCCAACGACGCCTACCTGGAGTCGTGGAGCACCGCGCAGTGGAACGCGTTGGCCCAGCACGTCGTCGTGCCCACCTGCGCCACGCTGGAGCTGGGCGCCTACGTGTGGACCTCGACGAACGTGACCGCGGGCTACTTCGGCGTCCGCGACCGCCCGGCCGAGGTGGTGCGCAGCGAGACCCGGTTCGGCCCGTTGACCGGTTGGTACCAGCGGCTGTCCGTGCGCTTCCCCTCCCGCTGCACCGCGGAGGACCGCCTGTACCCGGGCCCGGTCACCTACACCGCGTTCGTCGGTTTCTGGTCGCCGGGCGGGTACTCCTGGGTCATGGTCGACGACTTCACGATCGGGCGCGTGGCCTGACCGCCGTGACGTGCCCGACCGTCAGGGAGCCCGCCACCGAGTCGACCACCCGGGCCACCTCCCGGCGCTACAGACACGGTGAGTAGAAGTCCACGCCTCACCGGTCACTCCGGTTACTCCATGCGGGTGAGATGCCGGAGCTGGGTGGTCATCGTCGTCTGGGTGGGTAGCCGAACTGTGACCGCCCGCCGCCCGACCGCCTGTGGGGGCGCGAAGGCTCGTGAGCAGACCGACGAGGGAAGGACCGACCGGACATGTCAACCTCGGCACTGGCCGCCGTGGACTTCGGGCAGGGTCTGTCCGACGCCTGGCGCGCGGTGATCACGTTCGTGCCCAAGCTGGTGGGCTTCCTGCTGATCCTGGTGATCGGCTTCGTCATCGCCAAGTTCCTGGCCAAGGTCGTGGACAAGGTCCTGGAGCGGGTCGGGTTCGACCGCGTCGTGGAGCGCGGTGGCGTCAAGCGGGCGCTGGAGCGCTCGAAGTACGACGCGTCCGACCTCATCGCCAAGCTGGTCTACTACGCGGTGCTGCTGATCACGCTGCAGATCGCGTTCGGCGTGTGGGGCCCCAACCCGGTGTCCGCGCTGCTGACCGGCATTGTCGCCTGGCTGCCGCGCGCCGCTGTGGCGATCATCATCGTGGTGGTCGCCGCCGCGATCGCCAAGGCGGTCAAGGACGTCGTCGGCAACGCCCTGGGCGGTCTGTCCTACGGCCACGTGGTGGCCACCACCGCCTCGATCTTCATCATCGGCCTGGGTGTCATCGCCGCGCTGAACCAGATCGGCGTGGCGACCGCGGTCACCACCCCGGTGCTGATCACCGTCCTGGCGACCATCGGCGGCATCGCCGTGATCGGCGTCGGCGGCGGCCTGGTCCGGCCGATGCAGCAGCGCTGGGAGCGGTGGCTGAGCAAGGCCGAGCAGGAGATCCCCCAGGCCCGCGCCCACGCCGCGGCCTACCAGCGCGGTCGCGAGGACGCGGCGCGCGCCGCGAACGCCCCCACCGAGCAGGTGCCGGCGAACACCCCCGCCCAGCAGGTCCCGGCGAACGCGCCGGCCCGGCCGATGCCGGCGGACGGCCCCACGCAGCACATGCCCGCCTCCGGCCGGATGACGGGCCAGCTGCCGCCGACGGGGGGTCCCGGCCCCACCCCCGCAGACGACCCCGGCCCCCCCCCGCGGGGGGAACAAAAACGACTGGGCTCCACCCCCCCCAACCCCCCCGCCGTCGGGGGGGGGGCGGGGGGC
>NZ_JBFAAX010001107.1:0-1739 GCF_040639995.1 Actinosynnema sp. NPDC023658
CCGGCTCCGGTCGGCTCGGGTTGAGCGCAGGGTGCGGAGGGTGAGGGCGCGGAGAGTGGGTGGGCGGCGGGTGGTCGGGCAGGCGCAGGCCCAGGTCGACCCTGGTTCGGGTGGTGGCCTTGACGATGGCGAACAGCCGGCGCGGCGACGCCAGGCCGACGTACGTCTTGCGCGGCTGCACGTGCAGCGGTCCCAGCAGCGCCGCCTCGGCCAGCAGCCGGTCGAGGATGGGACGCAGCTCCGGCCGGTCGGCGTACTGGGCGTCCACGAGCCCGGCCGCCCGACCGCCCGCCGACGGACCCGCGGACCCGCCCGGCGACCCGCTCATGAACCCGGGGTAGCCGAACCGCTCCATCACCAGCAGCATCTGCCCGTAGCCGGTGACGCCCTGCTCCCCCAGCCACGAGCGCAGGTCACGCTCGTTGTCCAGCCCGGACGACAGCACGCGCCGGTTCCACTCCGGCACGCCCTGGCCGGTGCCGCGGCGCAGCTGCACCACGGACCAGTCGACCATCTCCCGCCAGTTCTCCGCCACCACCACGGGCGACATACTGCCCGCTCAGGGCAGACGTTGCCCGAAGAGCAGCGCACCGGCCACGGCGATCATGCCCAGCACGGTCCCCAACGCCACCCACGGCCGTGACGCGTCGGCCTGCTTCTTCTCGTACCCGATCTGCTCACCGAGCGTGTCGTACACCCGGCGCAGCTCCTCGGCGCTCGCGGCCTTGAAGAACTCGCCGCCGGACAGCTTGGCGATCTCCTTCATGGAGTCGTCGTCCACCGGCACGTCCTGCCGCCGCCCCTCGATGTCGACCACACCGTCCTCGGTGCCGAACGAGATCGTGGAGATCGGGATGCCGGCCTTCTTGGCGTCCTCCGCCGCGTCGAACGCCTTGCGGGTGCCGACGGTCTCCTTGCCGTCGGTCATCAGCACGACGCGCGCGGGCGGCGGGCCGTCCGCACCCCCGACGACCTTGCCGAACGAGTCGATCGCCGCCAGCGCGGCCACGATCGCGTCACCCGTCGCGGTCGACTGGGCCAGCTTCAGCCCGTCGATGCTCTGCGTGACCGCACCCCGGTCGGTGGTCGGCGCGACCAGCACGGTGGCCGAACCGGCGAACGAGATGAGCCCCAGGTTGATGCCCGGCGTGAGCCCGTCCGCGAACGACTTGGCGGCCACCCGCGCGGCCTCCAGCCGGGACGGCTTGACGTCCGTGGCCTTCATCGACAACGACGTGTCGATCACCAGCATCACGGTGGCGCGGTTGCGCGGCACCTTCTGCTCGGCGGTCGGCCCGGCCAGCGCCACGGTCAGCGCGATGAACGCCACCATCAGCACCGCCACCGGCACGTGCTTGTACCAGCCCTGGCGCTTGGGCGCGACCTTCTCCAGCATCGGCAGGTTGGCGAACCGCAGCGTCCGCTTGCGCAGCACGCGTTGCAGCACCACGTAGAACGCGGTGAGCGCCGCCACCCCCACGAGCAGCAGGAACCACCACGGCGCGGTGAACCCCGACAGGCTCATCAGGCCACTCCTCCCGACCAGCGGCGCTTGCGTGCCACGACGAAGCGCACGGTGTCGGCTATCCAGTCCGAGTCGGTCCTCAGCACCAGGTGGCCGGCGCCCGCGCGGCGCAGGCCGGCGGCGACGTCGGCGCGGTGCTCGGCCGCCGCGGCGGCGAACTCGCGGCGCAGCAGCGGTGAGGCGACGACCTCGCGCTGCCGCCCCGACTCCGGGT
>NZ_JBFAAX010001108.1:0-1738 GCF_040639995.1 Actinosynnema sp. NPDC023658
AACCCCTCCACCGCCAAGTCGCGGCGGACGCGGGCGTCGGCGGCGCGCTCGGCCTCGGTCGCCCGTCGCGGCAGGGTCGCCGCGGCGCGGTAGCGGTCCGGGTCCGCGACGACGTCGGGCGGGAACGTCATGACCGCGTCACCCGCCTCGGGCAGCCCGGCGTTGTCCATCAGCACGACCACCCGGAGCCCGCCGTGGTTGACGGCGCGGTGGATCGTGCCCGGCGTGAACCAGACGACGGAACCGCGGGCGAGCGGGATCTCCCGGTACCCGTCGAGGTTGACCACGTGCAGCTCCCCCGCCCCGCCGACCACCGCGTAGCACTCGGTCGAGGCCAGGTGCAGGTGCGGGCTGCCGCCGGCGACACCGTCCGGCGCTGCGTCGTCGTAGACGTCGAGGAACGACAACGACGTCCCGCCGGGGAACGCGGTCACCCCCGGTCCCCGCGGCGCAGCACGTCGCGCACCGCCGCCGCCAGCGCCTCCGCGTCCTCGACGCCGCCGTCGGCCACGCCCGTGCCGTAGCGGAACCGCACCGCGTCACCGTCGGCGACGGCCAGCTCCTCGCTGAAGAACGGCGCCGGGTTGAGGCAGGCGAAGTTCTCCGACCGGGTGAACCACTGCGGCGGGTGGTGCGGGTTGTCCACGTGGTCGACCATGAGCACCAGGGACTCCGCGTCGTCGCCGTCGTGCCGTCCCGCGAAGGCCATCCACTCGGCGCGGTGACCGCGCAGCCCGTCGCCGCCCACGCCGTCGGAGGTGACGACCGTCCCGCCGGTGAACGACCGCGGGCCGCGCCAGAACAGACCGCCGTAGCCGGCGTTCTCCCGGCCGCGCGTGGTGGGCGAGCCGAAGACGACCTCCCGGCCGGAGGTGTTGGTCATCGCGGTGTGGAAGGTCAGCGCCCAGGCCGCGTCCGACAGCAGGGTGGCGGTGATCGTCCGGCGCTCGGTGAACACGGTGTGCCCGGACTGGGTGATCCAGTCCAGCTCGTGCGTGAACCAGGCGGCCTCGTCGTCGGCGCCGACATCGACCACCCGGCGGTGCCGCTGGGCGCCGTTGTTGTCCAGCTGCACGTAGGACTGCGGGTGGACGTAGGTCGGCCCGCCCCAGAAGTTCTCCT
The DNA here is from genome assembly GCF_040639995.1 of Actinosynnema sp. NPDC023658. Taxonomy (NCBI): domain Bacteria; kingdom Bacillati; phylum Actinomycetota; class Actinomycetes; order Pseudonocardiales; family Pseudonocardiaceae; genus Actinosynnema; species Actinosynnema sp. NPDC023658. Next base: position 1,123 of record NZ_JBFAAX010001108.1, read on the forward strand.
CACCGACGTTCGGCAGCGACCAGGCGATGCCCTTGTGCCAGACGTGGTCGTGCGGCCGGAACAGGCTCACCACCCGACCGGCCCGCGTGCGGACCGGGTGCAGGAACGGCTTGGGCGACTCCAGCTGCGGGGTGTCCGGCACGTGCACGTAGCGGAGGAGGTCGACCCGCCCGTCCCCGATGGTCAGCGAGGACCCCACGTCGTGCCGGACCGCGAGTGCGCTCAAAGGTCGTTCTCCTCGTCGCCGCTCGGTACGCGCTTTCCGACCAGTATCGAATGCGGTCGCCGGGCTCGTCAAGGCGTGCCCGCCACCGTCTCGACGGGTCGGCCCGGCCCGATCGGCGGACGAACGGGCCGGTCACCGTCCGCGAGGTGCCGTCACCTGGCCAGGGGGACCTCGCCACACCATCCGGTTCTCCGATTCCCGCGCCGTTCTCCCCGACCGCCCCGGCCTCCTACCGTGGCCTGACCGCACCGAGGAGTTGAGGTCGATGTCCGCCGCCTTCCGCAGTCGGATCGCCGTCGCAGTCGTGATCACCGTCGCCGCCGCCACCGCCGCGGCGACCGCCACCGACGCGACGGCCGAGCCCGCCAAGCCCGCCGCGGTGGTCTGATC
>NZ_JBFAAX010001109.1:0-1737 GCF_040639995.1 Actinosynnema sp. NPDC023658
GGCGACACCCAGCCGATGCCCGCGGCACAGCGCCACCTGCCCTGGCGGAGGATCGCCCTGATCGCCGGCGCCGTGGTGCTGCTCGCGGGCGGCATCGTGATCGGCAACTCGCTAGCCCGCGACGAGTCGCCGAGCAACGCCCAACCCGGCCCGACCTCGACCACCTCGACCTCGGCGGAGCCGACCTCGGCCACCACCGCCACGTCCGCGACCCCACCGGCGACCACCCTCGCGGACACCACCGTCCCGTCCCCCGACACCACGACCACGACGACGACGACGACCACCGCTGCGGTCGCGTCCTCCGACTGCCGGGCCCGCTTCGGGATCACCAACTCCTGGCCGGGCGGCTACCAGGCCCAGGTCACCGTCCGCAACGTCAGCGAGCACCCGCTGACCACGTGGACCGTGACCTGGCCGCGGCCGGACGGTCACGCCATCAGCAACCTGTGGAACGGCACCCTCGCCGTGGACGCCGACTCGGTGACGGTGACCAACCTGGGTCACAACGGGAAGGTACCGGCGGGGGGCTCGACCACGTTCGGCTTCACCGCGAACGGCCCCGGGACGCCGGACCCCGAGCTGAGCTGCACGTCAGGCGGCTGAACGGGCGTGCGCGAAGGGAGGTCAGACCGGCGCGGAGGCTGGGTTGCTCAACGTTCCGCGCCAGTCTGACCCGGCCGGCCGAAGCTGGCCTACCGTTCGCACACGCGTGTCCACGGCGTTCGTGGTCTACCCCGCACCGCGCACGCACACACGCATGATCGGGACAAAATTCGTGACGGTCACAACGAGGGCCGCCGAACTACGGAGAAGAACGCCGCGCCATGCCACCGACCATCGAGACGCACGTCGTCACCGACCGCGACAGCGGCCCGTACGCCATCACCACCGGCCCGGACGGCGCGCTCTGGTACACGGTGGTCCGCGCCGGCCGGATCGGTCGGCTGGTGCCCGGCGAGCAGCCGACGAGCTTCGCCCTCGACCCCGACCGCGGGCCGACGATCATCGTCGCGGGCGCGGACGACGCGCTGTGGTTCACCGAGTACCAGGCGCACCGCATCGGCCGGATCACCACCGGCGGCGAGATCACCGAGTTCACGCCACCGACGCCGGGGTGCGGTCCGTACGGGATCGCGGTCGGTCACGACGGGGCGCTGTGGTTCACCGAGGCCAACGCCGACCGCATCGGCCGGATCACCACCGACGGCGAGATCACCGAATTCCCGCTGCCGCTGACCGGAGCGTTCCCCTCGGCCATCACCGCCGGTCCGGACGACGCCCTGTGGTTCACCCTGAACCAGGCGAACGCCCTGGGCCGGATCGACGCGCGGGGCGAGGTCACCGTGCACCCGCTGCCGACGGACGCGGCCGGACCGGTCGGCATCTGCGCCGGCGCGGACGGCGCGCTCTGGTTCGTCGAGATCGCCGCGGGTCAGGTCGGTCGGATGACCACCGACGGCGCGGCCACCGAGTTCCCCCTGGCCGACCGCGCCGCCCGGCCGCACGCGATCGTGGCCGACGACCGCGGCAACCACTGGTTCACCGAGTGGGGCGCCAACCGGGTCGGCCTGATCACGCCCGACGGCTCGATCGGGTCCTACCCGCTGCCCGCGTCCCACGCCGAGCCGCACGGCCTCACGATCGGACCGGACGGCGCGCTGTGGATCGCCCTGGAGACCGGCGCGCTGGCCCGCGTCACCCCGAGCGCAACGCCCTGAACACGGGACGCCCGCC
>NZ_JBFAAX010001110.1:0-1733 GCF_040639995.1 Actinosynnema sp. NPDC023658
CACCACGGCCGCGCGGATCGCGTCGGCGGGCGAGGTGGTGCACAGCCGCAGCCGCACGTGCGCCCCGCCTTCCCAGTAGCGGTGGATGAACCACTCGTCGAGGGCCCCGGCGCGGGTCAGCTCGGCGCACAGCGGCGCCAGCGCGCGGGCGATCAGCAGGTCCTGGTCGCCGCGGTGGAAGACGTGCGCACCGACCCAGTTCCGCGTCCCGTCAACCATGTCGGTACCGGCTCCTCACACACCGCGCATCGGCACGAAGTCGTGGACGCGTCCCGCGCCTCCGCCCACTGACGCTAGTTCAGCGCACCGGGCGCCGACCGGTGTCGAAGCGTGACAAGCCACCACGGGTGAGTGGTGACGAAGAGTCACCGTCCACGATGGACTCAAGCGGTCCCGGCCACGTCCCGCACCCGGCAGCAGAGTTCCTGAGTGCGCAGCGCGTCGGCGTAGTCGCACACCAGCAGGCCCGGGTCTTGCTCGCGCACCGCGGCCAGGAACCGCTCGTCGGCGGTCACGAGCGGGTCGCGGCCGACCGGGGTGTCGTGGGTGCCGTCGCCGTCCTCGCGGCGCAGGAACTTCGTCGTCAGCGTCAGCTTGCGGCCCTCGCAGTGGAACTCGACGGCGGCGTCCACCGTGGCGTGCAGGACGCACGTCGCGGTGAACACGCCCAGCGGCCCCGAGTCGAACGCGAGGGTGGCGGCGCTGACGGTGGCGACGTCCAGGTCCGGGTGCTCGGCCAGGGGCGAGTGCCGGGCGACCGCGTGGACGACCTCGGCCTCCCCGAGCAGGAACCGGGCGATGTCGTAGAGGTGGGTGGCCTGCTCGACGACCTGTCCCCCGCTCCCCGCCGCGACCCGCCACCACGGCACGGGCGGGACGAGGCCGTGCCAGGCGGCGCGCACCAGGTGCGGCGGTGTCTCGGCGAGCATCGAGCGCAGGCCGGGCACGACGTCCATGCCCCGCCAGTAGTAGCCCGCGCCGGCGATCACGCCGCTCGCGCGCAGGGCGGCGTCGACGCGGCGCGGCACCGCGAGGTCGACGCCGATCGGCTTCTCGACGTAGAACGGGACGCCGTGCGCGATCAGCGCGTGCTCGATGTCGCCGTGGGCGTCGGGCGGGACGCAGATCCACGCCGCGTCCACGTCCTCGCCGGCCAGCAGCCCGGCGGTGTCCCGGTACGCGCGCCCACCCCAGCGGGCGGCGGCCTCCTCCACGCCGCTGCGACCCACGTGGCCGACGACCTCCACGCCGAGCCCGGTCAACGCCGCCGCGTGCCGCCCGGCGATGTAGCCGGTGCCGATCAGCGCCACCTTCACCGGGCCGACCTCCACTCCGCCGACCTCTTCGGACAGACCTTCATCGGGCCACCCCCTCGTCGACGACCTGCCAGTGCTCGACCCGGCTGCGCCAGTCCTCGGTGTGCCGGGGCGCGGGCGGTCGGGGGAAGACCGCGGGCACGCCCGCGGCCATCAGGGCGGCCCCGGTGCTGACCAGGCCGTCATCCGCCCTCCGGTAGCGCCGGTCGGCGTCCAGGCCGCGCAGCCGGAGGCGGCGCGGTCCCTCACCGGCGACGCCGCGCACCTGGTAGACGAACAGCACCGCGTCCCGGCGATCCCGGGAGACGTACTGCACCGCGCACGGCCCGGTGTCGCCGGGCGGGACGAGCCAGTGCTGGTCGCCGTCGTGGATGGTGGGGCCACGCCCACGGACACCGCGCCCGCCGCCTTCGCACC
>NZ_JBFAAX010001111.1:0-1729 GCF_040639995.1 Actinosynnema sp. NPDC023658
CGGACAGGAGGGGCGCGGCACGTCGACGGACCGCGCGCGGGTGTACCAGCACGCCGGGCTGCTGCCGAGGCGCACGGCCCAGCGCAACGTCGAGCACCCGCTGGCGCTGCAAGGCGTGCCGCGCGCCGAACGGCGTGCCCGCGCGTCGGCCTGGCTGGACCGGGTGGGGCTGGCCGGGTTCGGCCGGCACCTGCCCCGGGAGCTGTCCGGCGGGATGAGGCAGCGCGTGCAGCTGGCGCGGACGCTGGCCCAACGACCGAAGGTGGTGCTCATGGACGAGCCGTTCGCCGCGCTCGACGCGCAGACCAGGGCGGACATGCAGCGACTCGTGGTCGAGGTGCTGAGGGAGGCGGGCACGACCACCGTCTTCGTCACCCACGACGTGGACGAGGCCGTGCTGCTCGGTGACCGCGTGGTGGTGCTCGGCGCGGGCGAGGTCGACGTCCGGCGCGAGGCGATCCTGGCGGCGGTGATGGCGTGACGACACCGCTGGAGGTCCCCGACGTGTCCCGGCGCGTCCACCTGGAGTGCGACGTGCTGGTGATCGGCGGCGGCACGGCCGGCTCGATGGCCGCGATCACCGCCGCCGAGCACGGCCGCGACGTGCTGCTGCTGGAGAAGGCCCACGTCCGGCACTCGGGCGCGCTCGCGATGGGCATGGACGGGGTCAACAACGCCGTCATCCCCGGCAAGGCCACGCCCGAGGACTACGTCGCCGAGATCACCAAGGCCAACGACGGCATCGTGGACCAGCGCACCGTCATGCAGACGGCGACCCGGGGGTTCGCCATGGTGCAGCGGCTGGAGCGCTACGGCGTGAAGTTCGAGAAGGACTCCTACGGCGACTACCACGTGCGCCAAGTCCACCGGTCCGGCAGCTACGTGCTGCCCATGCCGGAGGGCAAGGACGTCAAGAAGGTGCTGTACCGGGTGATGCGCGAGCGCCGGATGCGCGAGCGCATCCGGATCGAGAACCGGGTGATGCCGGTGCGCGTGCTGGTCTCCGGGGGCCGGGCGGTCGGCGCCGCCGGGTTCAACACCCGCACCGGCGAGTTCGTCACCGTCTCCGCCGGCTCGGTCATCCTCGCCACCGGCGCGTCCGGGCGGCTGGGCCTGCCCGCCAGCGGCTACCTCTACGGCACCTACGAGAACCCCACCAACGCGGGCGACGGCTACTCCATGGCCTACCACGCGGGCGCGGAGCTGTCCGGCATCGAGTGCTTCCAGGTCAACCCGCTGATCAAGGACTACAACGGGCCGGCGTGCGCGTACGTCGGCAACCCGTTCGGCGCCTACCAGGTCAACCGGCTGGGCGAGCGGTTCGTGGACTGCGACTACTGGTCCGGGCAGATGATGGCGGAGGTGGCCCGCGAGATCGCCTCCCCGCGCGGCCCGGTGTACCTGAAGGTGACCCACCTGCCCGAGGAGTCGATCGCCGCCCTCGAGGGGATCCTGCACACCACCGAACGGCCCACGCGCGGCACGTTCCACGCCGGGCGCGGGCACGACTACCGCACCCACGACATCGAGATGCACATCTCCGAGATCGGGTTGTGCGGCGGGCACTCGGGGTCCGGCGTGTGGGTCGACGAGAACGGCGCCACCACCGTGCCGGGCCTGTACGCGGCGGGCGACCTGGCGTGCGTGCCGCACAACTACATGATCGGCGCGTTCGTGTTCGGCGACCTCGCGGGCGCGCACGCGTCGCGGCACGGCGGCACGCCCGGAC
>NZ_JBFAAX010001112.1:0-1728 GCF_040639995.1 Actinosynnema sp. NPDC023658
GGCGATGGCGCTCGGCGCACCGGTCTGCCTGCTCGTGGTGCTGGTGGCGGGCTTCGCGGCCGGGGAGGTCGGGGTGGCGCTGGTCGCCGCCGGGCTCGGCGCGGAGCTGCCCGCGTCGATCGCCTCCACCGGTCGCGTGGTGCTGGCCGTGCTGTTCGGAGTGCACGTGCTGCGCACCGGCCAGGCCTACAGCACGCGGGAGCTGCGCTGCGCCGAGTGCGCCGACGGCCGGGTGGCCGAGGAGCTGCTGGCGGGCTACCTCGACGTGGGTGGCCGCGAGCGGCTCGACCACGTGCTCGCAGTGTGGTCGGGATGGCTGGTCGAGCTGCGTCGCGCGCACCGGGCGTGGCCGGTCCTGCTCCACGCCCGGCCCTCCGAGCGCCGGTGCTGGCTGGAGGCGGTCGTGCTCATGCTCGACGTGGCGGCGCTGGCCGAGGCGATGGCGCCCGGCTGGGCGCCGCCCCACACCACCGCGGTGCTCGTCAACGGCACCGACTGCCTCACCGAGGCCCTCGCCGCCACCGGCGCGGAGTCGCCGCGCAGCACGATCAGCCTGCACGGCCGCGAGGCCCTGACGTTCGACGACACCGTGAGCCTGCTCACGGAGGCCGGGATGCGGGTCGAGCGCGACCCGGCCGACGCCTGGACCGAGTTCCAGGCACGTCGCACGCGTTACGCGCCGGCCGCGTCCGCGTTGGCCGAAAAACTGCACTACCTGGGTTTCGAGGAAAGGCGCTAACAGGTCCGCGGCCTCCCGGTGCACCCGGGAAAGCCCGGATCGGCCACCCGAACTGTTCGGGCGGTAACATGCGAAATTGGGGGATCGTAATGTCGATGGCTTTCCACGAACGCAACGTCCGTGCCGTCCGATTAGTGGAGGTGGACGCGCTCACCCAGTTCTGCCACGAATTGCTGGCCACCCTGCCGAGGTCCGACCAGCGCCGGTGGGGCGAGATCTACGTCCGCGGCCTGGTGTCGCTGCCGGGCCGGCGGTCGATCCGCCGGATGGCGGAGGCGATGGCGGGCTGGCGGGCGGAGCAGGGCCTGCAGCAGTTCGTCAACCAGAGCACCTGGCGGTGGGAGCCCATCCGCCTCAACCTGGCCCGGTACCTGGGCACGCTCTACCGGCCGCACGCCTGGGCGATCGGTGAGGCGGTGTTCCCGAAGAACGGCAACAGCTCGGTCGGCGTGGCCCGCCAGTTCGCCCCGTCGGCGGGCAAGCTGCTCAACTGCCAGCTCGGCCTCGCGCTGTTCCTCGTCGGTGAGGGCGAGGCCGCGCCGGTGAACTGGCGGCTGCTGCTGCCGCGCAACTGGGACGCCGACCCGGAGCTGCGCGCGAAGGCGCACGTGCCGGAGGGCGAACGCCGCCAGGAGCGCTGGCAGGCGGTGCTGTCGCTGGTGGACGAGCTCGTCGGTGACTGGGAGCTGCCGCCGCAGCCGGTCGTGGTCGACGCCCGGCACCTGGTGCACACCGAGCAGCTGCTCGCCGGCCTGGAGGAACGGCGGCTGCGCTACCTCGTCCAGGTGCCCTACGAGTCGGCCGCCGGCCTGTTCACCGACGCCGGGGTGCGCGACCGCGCACCGGGCGCGGTCGGCGGGCCCGCGTCCGCGACGAACTGGTGGGCCGAGCAGAACACCAGGCACCAGGCCTCGCGGTCCGTGGTGGAGTCGGTGCCGCCCCGGCCGGGCGGGGCCCAGGCCGGGCCGCGCCGCACGCGCAAGCTGCTC
>NZ_JBFAAX010001113.1:0-1723 GCF_040639995.1 Actinosynnema sp. NPDC023658
GCAGCACGACCACATCACCGCCGCGGTCGACGACGGCGACGGTGACCCGCTGCCCCTCCTTGCCGGCGGCGTCCAGCGCGGCCTGCGCCGCCCGGACCGCCGCGTCGACCGTGATCGTCGTCGTGGACCGCACCGCGGTCTCCCCGCGCCCGCGCTGCCCGCCCTGGTCGGCCACCGCGTAGCCGCCCGCGCCCGCCACGGACAACGCCACCAGCACCGCGATCGTGGTCTTCCGCATCGCCACACCCTCCTTCACTCGTTCGTGTCGAGTTCCAGGCTCGTCGCGGACGGCCGCCCCGACCTGGTGGTTCCGGTTGACCTCGGTTCAACCCATCGGTTGACCCCGCAGGCCTTGACCTGGCCTAGGGTCGGCCTCGTGTGGCTGCACCGGGCGATGCACGCGGGCTTCTACGTGCTGCTGACGGCGTCGGCGGCGCGGTACGTCGCGTACCACGGCGTCGAGCCCGCCGTGCTGGTCACCGCGGCCGTGCTGGGCGCGGCCTACCCGTTCGGCGTGCGCCGGACGGCCGTGCTGCCGGTCGTGCTCGGGCTGTTCCTGGTGGTGGTGTGGCTGGCGCCGAGCTTCGGCTGGTGCGCGATCCCGCTGTTCTTCCAGTGCCTGCGGCAGCTGCGCCCGCGCGTGGCGGTGCCGCTGGCCGCGGTGCTGACCGGGGCGGTGGTGCTGGCGCAGGTGCGCCTGGCGGAGGTGGTCGAGCCGAGCCTGGTGCTCGGTCCGGTCGGGGTCGCGGTGATCACCGCAGCGGTGTTCTTCGACCGCCGCCGGCTGCTGCACCGGGCGGGTGCGCTGCAGGAGCGGCAGCGCCTGTCCCGGGAAATCCACGACACGCTGGCGCAGGGCCTGTCCAGCATCGCGCTGCTGCTGGAGCTGGGCGACACCGCGCGGGCGCGGGACGTGGCGAAGGAGAACCTGGCCGAGGCACGCCGGTTCGTCCGCGACCTCTCCCCGCTCCAGGGCCGCACGTTGACCGACGCGCTGCGCGGGCTGTGCGACCGGGTCGAGGTGGAGGGCGAGCCGTACCCGCTGCCCGTGCCGGTGGAGGTGGCGTTGCTGCGGGTGGCCCAGGGCGCGTTGGCGAACGTCCGCGAGCACGCCGCCGCCACGACCACCGTCATCACGCTCACCTTCCTGGGTGACGCGGTGACGTTGGACGTGTGCGACGACGGCCGCGGGTTCGACCCGTCCGCGCCGCGCCCGGAGCCCGGTCGCGGCTACGGGTTGGCGGCCATCCGGGACCGGGTGGCCGAGCTCGGCGGCACGGTGACGGTGGAGAGCGCGCCGGGTGAGGGCACGGCGCTGGCCGTGAGCGTGCCCACGCCGTGACGGGTGACGCGCGGTTGCGGGTGCTGGTGGTGGACGACCACCCGGTGGTGAGGTTCGGCCTGGCCGGTCTGCTGGCCCGCGACTTCGAGGTGGTCGCGGAGGCGGCCACGGGCGAGGAGGCGGTCCGCCTGGCCGCGACCAGGACGGTGGACGTGGTGCTGATGGACCTGCGGCTCGGCGCGGGCGTCGACGGCGTGGAGGCGACCCGGCGCATCCGCGCGCTGCCGGACCCGCCGCAGGTGGTGGTGCTGACGACGTACGACTCGGACGCGGACGTGGTGCGCGCGGTCGAGGCCGGCGCCACCGGTTACCTGCTCAAGGACTGCCCGCCCGACGAGCTGGCCGCCGCGGTCCGGCAGGCGTCCACCGGGCGCACCGTGC
>NZ_JBFAAX010001114.1:0-1719 GCF_040639995.1 Actinosynnema sp. NPDC023658
CTGAGCTGCTCCTTGACCGCCTTGAGCGCGGCGCCCCAGTCCCCGTCCCCGGGCAGGTCGAGCGCGACCGGGAACATCGTGGTGAACCAGCCGACCGTGCGGGACAGGTCGACGTCGGGGAACAGCTCCTCGCGGCCGTGGCCCTCCAGGTCCACCAGCACCCGCGGCCGGCCCGTCCAGTCGGCCAGCACGCGGCCGAGCGCGGTCAGCAGCACGTCGTTGACCTGCGTGCGGTACACGCCCGGCACGTCGCGCAGCAGCGCGCCGGTCTCCTCGGCGGAGAGCCGCACGGTGACCTCGCGCTGCGAGTCGACCGTGTTCGGGCCGTGCCGGTCCACCGGGACGTCGCCCGGGGTGGCGGCCACGGCGTTCCAGTGGTCGAGCTCGGCGTCGAAGCCGTGGGCGGCGTGCCCGGCCAGCCGGGTCGCCCAGTCGCGGAACGAGGTGGTCTTGCGCCCGAGGTGGACGGTGCGGCCCTCGCGGGCCTGGCGGTAGGCGGTGGTCAGGTCCTCGACCAGCACCCGCCACGAGACGCCGTCGACCACGAGGTGGTGCGCGGTCAGCCGCACCGACCGCTCGTCGACGACCTCGGCCCGCAGCAGAGGTCCCTCCGCGAGGTCGAAGTGGCGCACGGCGAGCGGGTCCGCCCGCGTGACGGGCCCGACGACCTGGCGGTCGCCCTCGAACCGGGTGCGCAGCGCGTCGTGGTGCTCGACCAGCGCGGTCAGGGCGGTGCGCAGCGCGGGCACGTCCAGCTCGCCGTCGGCGCCCAGGTCCGCGATCACGGACTGGTCGAAGTGCTCCGGGCGCACGCTGTGGTTGTCGAGGAACCAGCGCTGGATCGGGGTGAGCGGCGCGTCGCCGGTGACCGCGCCCTGGTCGGCGGCGGGCGGCAGGTCACGCGTGACGTGCGGCGCGATGGCGGCGATGGTCTGGTGCGCGAAGATGTCCCGCGAGGTCAGCACCAGGCCCGCGCGGCGGGCGCGGGTGACGACCTGGATGCCCAGGATCGAGTCACCGCCCAGGGCGAAGAAGTTGTCGCGCACGCCGACCCGGGCCGCGCCCAGCACCTCGGCGAACACGTCGGCCAGCACCGCCTCGACCGGCGTGCGCGGCGCCACGTAGCGGACGTCGGTGCGTTCCTCCGGCGGCGCCGGCAGCGCGTCGCGGTCGAGGTGGTCGAGGCCGACGAACGTGGTGGGCACGGCGTGCGCGGGCAGCACCTGCTCCAGGAACCCCGCCAGCGCGGCGGGACCGATCGGGGGCGTCACGTAGGCGACCAGCCGCCGGTCGGCCAGGACGACGGCCGCGTCGGTCACCTCGTGGTGTCGCCGGATCGCCCGCTCGACCTCGGCCAGGTCGACCCGGACGCCGCGGACGCGGACCGCGTCGTCGGGCGCGAAGTCGAGCTCGACCAGGCCGCGCAGGGGCCGGTCGGGGTCGTCGACCACCTGGCGCAGCAACGCGTCAAGGTCGTCGCACAGCGACTCGATCGTGCCCGCGTCGAACAGGTCGGTGTTGTACTCGACGGTCAGCGCCAGGTCGTCGCCGCGCGGCCAGAACTCCACGACGAGGTCGAACCGGGCCACCGGCCGGGGCAGGTCGTGCTCGGTGGCGGTCAGCTCGCCGAACGCCGCGTCCCGCAGCAGCGGCTGGTGCAGCGCCACGACGGTCTGCACCAGCGGCGTGCGGCTGGGGTCGGGGTCGGGGCGCACCTCC
>NZ_JBFAAX010001115.1:0-1714 GCF_040639995.1 Actinosynnema sp. NPDC023658
GCCCGCCCAGTCCGCCCGCTTGGCCAGGTGGGCGCGGACCAGCGCCGACCGGGCGCCCGCGCCCGACTCGACGTCCAACGTGTCCTGGGCGTTGACCGCGTTGGCGGACACGGACACCGTCACGTAACCCTGTGAGGCCAGCAGACGCTGCGCCTGGAGGTAACCGCGGTGGCTCGGCACCGGCACGGCGGGCGCCGGACAAGGCCACTCCAGCAGCAACTGGGCCCCGTCGTAACAGGTGATGTGCCTGCCGTGCAGGAACAGCGCCAGCGGGTGCCTGCCCGGCGCGTCGGTCGGCGCGACGACCACGGCCTTCATCTCCAGCGGCACCGCGTAGCCCGGCACGGTGATCGGGTCCAGCTCGTACTCCCCCGTGCTCGTGGTGAACGGGCCGGGCTTGCCGGGATCGGTGTCACCGGCGGGCAGCAAGGCGGGCGGCACCACGTTCGCCGCGGTCGACGGTGGCGCGGCGGGCTCCTCGACGTCCAACCGCCTGCCCGACAACCGGACCTGGAGCCCCTCGGGGTTGGCGACGTCGGCCGCGTCCAGGGTGTAGGTGCGCAGGTCGGTGGACGGGCGCGGCACCCCCAGCAGCCGGTCGCCCTCCCAGAACTCGACCGCCGCGCCACCGGGCGGAACGGGGGCGGGCGCCGTCCACGCCAGCCGTCCGCCGGTGGTCGTCCACCCCGGTGTTCGAGGCGCAGGCGGCGTGGATCACCGACCTGGTCTCGGGTGTCGCGTCGCTGCCGGACGTCGACCGGATGACCGGGGAGGTCGACGCGCACCTCGCGCGGGTCGCCCGGCGGCACGGCACGACCGCCGCCGACTCCCTGCAAGTGGACGTCGGCAAGTACCTGCGGGCGCTGCGCCGTGCCCGCGACGGGCGACGGGCGGACGGCCGCTCCGCTCCGTGGCGGACGACCCCCTTCCGGGCGGTCAGGTCACTCGATGGTGATGTCGTGAGGGGGTTGTGGCGTCAGGCGGACGCGCCGTAACGTGCCATCCGAGACGTACCTCAGATGGCCGATCTTCCTACACCTGAACGGGCTAAAAGCTCGGCCTGCTCCCCGGTCAGGGGAACCCGAAGGAGCGCACTCATGCTGGATCAGCTCAGCGGCACCTCCACCGCTCGTGCCGCCCTCACCGAGGAAGACGTCGAGTTCTGCTCCACCAAGGGCAACATCGACCTCGGCACGGTCTCGGCCTTCCGCTCCCGGCTGGGCTCGCGGCTCGACGCCGCCCCGCCGGCGCTGGTGGTGGACCTGACCGGGGTGACGTTCATCGGCTCGGTGGGCGTGGCCGCCCTGATCGCCGCGAACACGCGCGCCGAGCAGCTGGGCACGTTCTTCGCCGTGGTGGCGGACAACCAGTGCGTGCTGCGGCCGTTGCGGGTGACCGGCGCGGACCGCCAGGTGCTCGTCTACCCGACGCTGACCGAGGCCGCGTGCGCCGTCGAGGCGGGCGTGTCGAAGATCCCGGCGCAGCGGACGGGTCGCTGACGGCCCGGCCCGGGGTCAGCGGTCGGTGACCGGCGTGGCCGGGCGGTAGGCCGCGCCGAACCCCATGGCGTGCCACGCGTCGGCGTGCCGGGCGAGGCGCGGCGCGTGCTCGCTCCACCCGGTGACCTGCCTCGTCCACGCCTTCTCCGCCGCTCCCGCGAGGCGCGGCAGCAGGAGGAACGCCAGGTCGTCGAACGACTCGACCGTCTCGCACC
>NZ_JBFAAX010001116.1:0-1712 GCF_040639995.1 Actinosynnema sp. NPDC023658
GTATCAGAGGATGTCGACGAAGACCTTGGAGACGTCGATGTCGTCGATGATGTCGGCGTTGTTCAGGGCGTCCACCACGGCCTGCTTGAACACCAGGTTGTCCTCGACGTTCACGTCGTCGATGACGTCCTTGATGGTGACCTCGACCGCGTCCAGCTCGGCACCGTTCAGGACCTTGATGTGGTTGCCGCTGGCCACGTCACCGATGGTGATGAGCGAGTCGTTGAGGTCGATCGGGAACTGCACCGTGGTGTTGATCGTGCACACGATCACGTTGACCAGACCCGTCGGGTCCGAGTTGATGCAGGACGCGTCGGGGACGGTGGTGGCCTGCGCGGCCGAGGAACCACCGAAGACCATCGCACCGGTCATGGCGGCCAGCGCGACACCCGAGGCAAGACGCTTCAACACGAGGTCTCCTAGGTTTGGAATCCTTCTCGATTTCGCCGTGTTCGGCGACGTCACAAATGAAAGCAGACAGGCCGATATTGCACACCCCCTCCCTCGGGTGGGCGGACGATCGGGCGGTGCAGAATTGCTCCGATCGCCTTACTCACCATTCGGTACTCCATTGGGAACAAATAAGTCTCGCTTCACGAAACGTGATCGGGATGCTCCGGTCGGGTGGTCGACCCGACATGGCGTAGCAGAGGGTTGCTAACATCTCGACCGCATCTCCCGAATGACCGCGGACTATGCCTCGGGAGGTGGAAACCCGCCTTCGCATCCGCGTGCTCCGCCAGGGTGATCGACAGCGGTCAAACATGCCGTTGCGGGGAATTCATCCAAAGTTCGCACCACGAACTCTTAGTGTTGTGCGTCACATCCCCAGAAGTTGTCGCAATGGCCGATCGCATGCGTCCGATCGGACGTGTCATCGCGGGGTGATGCCGTTCAGGACGACGGCCACCAAGGCCTCGACGCGGCCCTCGGGGACCTCCGAAGGCGCCGACCCGCCCCGGAACACGCGGGGGAGGACCAGCTCGTGGCAGGCGCCGACGACGAGCGTGGCGACCGCGTCGACGTCGGTGCCCGCCGCGATCCGGCCGCGATCCCGTTCGGCGGCCAGGTACTCGGCCAGGGCGGCGTGCAGGCCCCGCCCGTCGGCCATCGGGTTGGGCAGCGCGTCGAACCGGGCGAACACCTCCGGGTGGCCCACCAGACCGGCGAACGCGGGCAGGAACGCCGAGTGCGCCGCCAGCGCGTGCGTGACGAAGGCGTGCAGGTTCTCCGCCAGGGTGCCGTCCACCGCGGGCCGGCCTATGCGCCGCTCCACCTCGCGGACGTGCTCGTGCAGGGCCAGCGCGAGCAGCTCCTCCTTGTCCGCGAAGTGGTTGTAGAGCACGCCGACCGCGACGTCGGCCGCGCGGGCGATGTCGCGGACCGTCAACCCGGCCGTGCCGCGTTCGTCGATGAGGCGGGTGGCCGCGGCGATCAGGTGGTCGCGCAGGCTCACCTCGCCGTCGCGCAGTGCTGCTGCTCGTCGCGGTGCCATCGTCGGGCATCGTAGGCGGTGGGCGGGTGCGTCAGGCGGTCGCGGTGACGAGCCACGCCGCGCCCCGCAACGGGACCGCGTCGTCGTCCGCGTGGGGCGCGAGCGCCTCGGCCACGGCGGCCCGCAGCTCGGCCTCGCGGGACGCCGGCGCGTCGCGCAGCGCGAACCGCACCGGCCCCCAGCCCATGATGAACTCCGTCGCGTCGGCCACGTCGCG
>NZ_JBFAAX010001117.1:0-1709 GCF_040639995.1 Actinosynnema sp. NPDC023658
GGAAGTCCCTGCCGACCGAGCGGGCCCGGTTCCTCTGCGACGCCACCCTGCTGGCCGACGGCACGGTCCTGGTCAGCGGCGGCGCGCGGAAGGGGTGGGCCAACAACAACTCGGGGGCGGTCAACGAGGCCGAGATCTTCGACCCCCGGACGAAGACCTTCCGCACGGCCGCGACCGCCGACACCGATCGGCGCTACCACTCGGTCGCGCTGCTCCTGCCCGACGGCACCGTGCTCAAGGCGGGCAGCAACGGGGGCTTCGGGGGACCGAGCTCGAAGGAAGGCGAGACGCAGATGTGGTTCGCCAGCCACACCACCGGCGAGCGCTACCTGCCGCCGTACCTGTGGCGCGGTCCCCGGCCGGTGATCGTCGACGACCGCGCCGCCGGGAGCGCGTGCACCCTGGAGCACGGGCAGGAGTTCCCGATCGTGGCCACCGGGCCCGGTCTGGACGACCACTCCGGAGCCGCCCTGATCCGGCTGGGCGCCACGACCCACGGCAACAACATGGAGCAGCGCTACGTCCGGCTGGACGTCTCGGCCCGCGAGCGGGACGGTGAGACGTGGACCCTCACGGCGACCGCGCCCGGGAACGGGGCGGAGGCGCCGCCCGGTGACTACATGCTCGTCGTGGTCGACGGCATCGGCGTTCCCTCGGAGGCACGGCTGGTGCGGCTGACCGACCGCAGCTCCTGACGTCGCACGCCGCGTCACGAGGTGATCACCCGATCGTGGTGATCAGCTCGTCGATACCGTGCCGCCCGTGCCGACACCACTGATCGGGATCGTCCTCGCGCGCACCGGGCGGCTCGCACCGCTGGGCGTGCCGCTGGACTTCGTCGCCCGCGCCCTGCCGTGGCCGGTGGAGGTGCTGGTGCGGGACAGCGCCTCCACGGCGGACGGTGCCCGTGCGGCGGCGTTGTCGTTGGCCGACGCGGGTGTGCGGCTGGTGGTGACGTTGGGCGGCACGGAGACGTTGCCGGCGGTGGCGCGCGCCTGCACCGAGCGGGAGGTGCCGTGCGTGTCCACGACGCTGCCGTGGCAGGTGTTCGCCGGCGAGGTGTTCGACGACCGGCACCGCCCGGGCTGGGCGTTCCACTTCAGCTGGGGCGTCGACGACATCGCGGAGGTGTTCGCGGACCTGTGGGAGCACCTGGGCGCGGCCCGCGCGGTGGGGTGCCTGTGGAACGACGGCACGCAGGGGATCGCGTTGCGGCGCTGGTTCCGGCCGGTGGCGCGGGCGCGCGGGCACGCGCTGGTCGACCTGTCCTACCGGGAACGGGGTGGCGAGCTGCCCGACCTGGGGGAGAAGGAGGTGGTGACCTCGGCCGCGACCGCAGCCGACCTGGCCGCCGCCGTGCGGCGCGTCCGGCCCCGGCTGGTGACCTGCTCGCGCTGGCTGACCTACCCGTTCAGCGTGGCCGCGCACGACCGGCTGAACCACGTGGCCACGATCGTGTACTGGACCCCGGAGCACCGGGACGGCGCGGGTCGCGAGCCGGCCACCGCCTACGAGGCGACGACCGGCACGCCGTGGCTGCAACCACTGGGCGTGGCGCACGCCGCCCCGGAGGTGGCCTGCCACGCCGTCACCGCGTCGGACTCCCGCGCCGGCACGGCCGGGGTGCTGGCGCGGCTGCGACTGGGCACCGCGGCCGGGACGCTGGACTGGGCGGGCGGTCCCGTTCCCGGCGTGGCGAGGATTCCGCT
>NZ_JBFAAX010001118.1:0-1706 GCF_040639995.1 Actinosynnema sp. NPDC023658
GCGCATGTCGCGGGCGGAGGTGTGCACTGCGTTGATCGCGGCGAGGACCTGGTAGCGGCCCGGCGCGACCCCGGCGGCCAGGCGCTCGCGCACCAGCCGGTGGCCCTCCGCGATCAGCGCCGTGTCCCAGGCCCCGCGGTCCTGCTCCGCGAGCGCGACCAGTTCGCCGCTCGTGGACACCCGGGCGGTGCGGCGGGCCTCGATGAGGAGCATCAGCGCCAGCAGCCCGGCCACCTCGCCGTCGTCCGGCAGGAGGGCGCGGACCAGGCGGGTGAGCCGGATCGCCTCGGCGGTCAGGTCGTGGCGCACCGGACCGGTGTCGGGACCGGTCGCCAGGTAGCCCTCGTTGAAGACGAGGTACAGCACGGCGAGCACGCCGGAGACGCGGGCCGGGAGATCCTCGGCGGACGGCACCCGGTAGGGGATGCGCGCCGCCTTGATCTTGGCCTTCGCGCGGGTGATCCGCTGCTCCATCGCGGTCTCCCGCACCAGGAAGGCGCGGGCGATCTCGGGCACGGTCAGCCCGCCGACCATGCGCAGCGTCAGCGCCACGCGGGTCTGCACCGCCAGCGCCGGGTGGCAGCAGGTGAAGATCAGCCGGAGCCGGTCGTCGTCGACCGCGCCGACGGGCCCGGGCGGGTCGTCGTCGTGCACCATCCGAGCCTCCTCGTGCTTGTGGTCGCGCTTGCTCTCGCGCCGGATCCGGTCGATGGCCTTGCGGTTGGCGGTGGTGGTCTGCCAGGCGCCGGGGTTGGGCGGCACGCCGTCGACCGGCCACCGCTCGACGGCGGTCGCGAACGCCTCGGCCGCCGCCTCCTCCGCGATGTCGAGGTCACCGAAGCGCTTGGTCAGCGCGGCGACCACCCGGGCCCACTCCTCGTGGTGGACCCGGGTGACCGCTTCACGGACGTCGACCCCGTTCACCGGAACGGTCGCACCTCGACCCGCCGGTCGCAGACCCGCGACGCCTCGGCGGCGAGCTTGAGCGCCACGTCGAGGTCGGGGGCCTCCCACACCCAGACGCCGGCGAGGTACTCCTTCGACTCCAGGAAGGGTCCGTCGCTGAACACCGCCTGCTCGTCCCGGTTGTCGACGACCGTGGCCGCGTCGGGGTCCGCGAGGCCGCCCGCGAAGACCCAGTGGCCCTCCGCGATCAGCCGTTCGTTGAACGCGTCGATGGCGGGCAGCCGGTCCGTGCTGCCGGGGTTGCTCTTGTCGTCGAGGACGGAAACCAGGTACCGCATCCGGGGATCATCTCCTGTGGTGTCGGGACAGCGGGGGTTCGGGGGACCGGCTTCAGGCCGTCGCGTACCGCGGGCGCCCGGCGGGCCGGTAGACCTGGATGGTCACGCCCTTCGAGTCGACCCGCGACTCGACCGGGGCGAGCGCGAGGTCCGGGCCCGCGTCGGGGAACAGCCGCGCGCCCTGGCCGACGACGACCGGGACGGTGAGCAGGATCAGCTCGTCGACCAGGTCGTGCTCCAGCAGCCACCGGACCAGGGTGCCGCTGCCGTGCACCTGCAGCTCACCGCCCGGCCGGGCCTTCAGCTCCCGGACGGCGGCCGCGACGTCACCGGGCAGCACGGTGGTGCCCGACCACGCCGGGTCGGTGAGCGTGGTCGACGCGACGTACTTGGGCCGTCCGTTCAGCGCCCCCAGGACGGGCTCCCAGCCGGGGACGTCGGCGTCCCAGTGCATCGGCATGA
>NZ_JBFAAX010001119.1:0-1703 GCF_040639995.1 Actinosynnema sp. NPDC023658
GCACCGAACGGGGAACCGGGCGGACCGGGCAGGGAGGAGAGCGCTGCGGCCGTCCCCAATTCCGTGAATGACTTTATCCGGGAATGCGGAAGTGTCAACAAGAATTTATTTAAGGAACATTTAAAGTTCGCATCAGGTACCGAAAAGGGACCGGCGGTCAGACTGGCTCCTCCGCCAGGCCGAGCCGGAGCTGGACCCGCGTGCCGCCCAGCGGCCCCCGGTCGACCACCAGCGCGCCGCCGGTGGACTCGGCCGCACGCCGGGCGATGTCGAGGCCGAGGCCGGTCGAGCCCGCGCCGCTGCTCCCCCGCCGCAGCGCCGCCTCCAGGTCGTCGATGCCCGGCCCGGCGTCCTCGATCACGATCACCACCCGGTCGACCTGGTGGAACAGGGCCACCACGAACCCGACGCCCTCGGGCGTGTGCCGGAAGACGTTGCCCAGCACGGCGTCCATGGCCGCAGCGAGGTCGCTGCGGGTGAGCGGGACGAGGGCGCGGCGCTCGGTGCCGCGCAGGTTCCACAGCCGCTGCTGGTCGTCCGCGAGGGCGGACCAGAACACCAGGCGGTCGTGCACGACCTGGGCGGCGTCGCACCGGCCGCCGTCGGGGTCGTCCAGCTCGCGCCTGGCCGCCCGGATGAGCTCGTTGACCTCGCGTTCGAGCGCGTGCACGGCCTGCCGGACGCGGTTGGCGTTGGGGTCCTGGCCGAGGGTTTCCGAATCCAGCCGCAACGCGGTGAGCGGGGTGCGCAGCCGGTGCGACAGGTCGGCCAGGATTTCGCGTTCGTTGGCGACGAGTTGGCCGATCCGATCGGCCATCCGGTTGAACGCGCCGCCCGCGTCGAGCAATTCCGGTGGTCCGCTCGGCGTCACCCGCGTGGTGAGATCCCCCTGGCCCATTTTCCGCGCGCCGTCCGCGAGGCCCGCCGCCGCTTTCACGACCCGCGCGCCGAGCCGGTCGGCCACCAGCACGGAACCCAGCACCAGCACGACCGCGACGCCGCTGAGGGCGAGCCAGGCCTGGTCGACGCCGCGGGACAGCTCGGCCCGCGGCACGAACGCCTCCACCACGGCCACCCGGCCCCCGTCCAGCAGCACGGGTTGCAGGTGCACGACACCGGACGGGATCGGCTCGGTGGAGGTGTTCGCTGGAGAACGGCTTGACCAGGTAGTCGTCCGCGCCCGCGTTGAGGAGGCGGACGATCTCGTTCTCGTCGTCCCGGGCGGTGGCGACGATGACCGGCACGTCGCACACGCCGCGCATCATGCGCAACGCGTCCGCGCCGTCCATGTCGGGCAGGCCGAGGTCGAGCACGACGAGGTCGAACCCGCCGCCGGTGATCTCCCGCAGCGCCTCCAACGCGGTACCGACCGGCAACACGGCATGTCCGAGCCCGGTCAGCGCCCGGCTCACCGCCGACCGCACCACCGGATCGTCCTCGACGAGCAGCACCGAGACCATGGCGCGCACCGTAACGCGGCCCGCCGCCCCCGCGTCCCACTCCCCTCTCGGGCACTCCCCTGGAACGCTTCCGCTCCCCTCCCGGGCGCTACCGGTCTCGCCGCACCACCGGCTCGACCGCCCGTTCCGCTTCCGGCCGGAACAACCCGTGCGCCGCCAGCACGGACGGCCAGTTGCGGGTCGAGCGCAGGCAGCCGGGCGCCTCCGGGTCCTGCGTCGGGATGAGCGGTCCCGCGGCGGCCG
>NZ_JBFAAX010001120.1:0-1702 GCF_040639995.1 Actinosynnema sp. NPDC023658
CGCGGCCCGGGGTCGGTGCGTGATCACCGAGGCCCCGCAGGGGGGAACCGCCCCGCCACGACGTCCCGCTCGGCTACTCCACGGTCACGCTCTTGGCCAGGTTGCGCGGCCGGTCGACGTCCCGGCCCAGGGCGCGCGCCAGGTGGTAGGCGAACAGCTGCAACGGCACGGACAGCGTGATCGGGGCCAGCGCCTCGTGCGCCTTGGGCACCCGGATGACGTCGGTGGCCAGCCCCGCGGGCAGCTCGGCGTCGGTGACCACGATGACCGGACCGCCGCGCGCCTTGATCTCCTCGATGGTGGCGGTGTTCTTGGCCAGCAGCTCGTCGTCGGGCACCAGCACCACCGTCGGCATCTCCGGGTTGATCAGCGCCAGCGGCCCGTGCTTCAGCTCGGACGCCTGGTAGGCCTCGGCGTGCACGTAGGAGATCTCCTTGAGCTTCTGCGCGCCCTCCCGCGCCGCCGGCCAGCCGCGCACCCGTCCGACGAAGAACATGTGCCGCGCGTCGGCGTACTTGCGGGCGACCGCCGCGATGTCCTCCTCCGCGGCGAGGACCTGCGCGATCCGGTGCGGCAGCTGCGACAGCCCGCCGACCAGCCGCCGTCCCTCGGTGATCGACAGGTCCCGCACCCGGCCCAGGTCCAGGGCCAGCATCGCCAGCGCGACGGTCATCGTGGTGAACGACTTGGTCGCCGCCACCGACACCTCCGGCCCGGCGTGCAGGAAGATCCCGTGGCCGCACTCGCGGGCGATCGTGCTGCCCACCGCGTTGACCACCCCGATGACGTGCCCGCCCTTGCGCTTGAGCTCCTGCACGGCCGCCAGCGTGTCCAGGGTCTCACCCGACTGGCTGATGGCGACGTACAGCGTGTCGGGGTCGACCACCGGGTTGCGGTAGCGGAACTCGGACGCCGGCTCGGCGTCGGCCGGGATCCTGGCTAGCTCCTCGACCAGCTGCGCGCCCACTTGGCCCGCGTAGTACGCCGAGCCGCAGCCGAGCAGCTTGACCCGGCGGATGCGCTGGTAGTCCTGCGGCGAGAGGCCGACCCCGTCCAACCGGGCCGAGGAGAACCGGTGGTCCAGCCGGCCGCGCAGGCAGCGGTCCACCGCGTCGGGCTGCTCCCGCATCTCCTTGTACATGAAGTCCGGGTTGTCGCCCAGCTCGTACTCGGCGCTCGCGACGTCGATCGCGGTGGGGGAGCGGGTGGTGCTCGTGGCGCGGGAGTCCATCGTGGACGTGCGGTAGCCGTCGGCGGTGACCGTGGCGATCTCGTCGTCGTCCAGGTAGATCACCTGCTGCGTGAAGCGGACCAGCGCGGTGACGTCCGAGGCGATCAGCATCTCCTGCTCGCCGACGCCCAGCACGACCGGGCTGCCCCGGCGTGCGGCGACCAGCTCGCCCGGCCGGTCGGCGTCCATCACGACCACCCCGTAGGTGCCCTCCACCTGCGCCAACGCCTCGCGCACGGCGTCTTCGAGGGTGGCCGCGGAACTGCGGGCGACGAGGTGGGCGAGGTCTTCGCTGTCGGTGTCGGAGGCCAGCGCGACGCCGTCGGCGGTGAGCCGGGCGCGCAGCCGGTCGGAGTTCTCGAAGACGCCGTTGTGCACGATCGCGATGCGGGACGCGGCGTCCACGTGCGGGTGCGCGTTGCGGTCGGTCGGCTCGCCGTGTGTGGCCCAGCGGGTGTGCGCGACGCCCGT
>NZ_JBFAAX010001121.1:0-1700 GCF_040639995.1 Actinosynnema sp. NPDC023658
GGGCGGGGGCGGGCCGCCGGCCGCTCCGCCGTTGCGGGCCGCGGCTCCCGGCGCTCCTCCTCCGACGGTGGCTCCGGGAGGTGCTCGACGGCCTCCAGGAACACCTCGCCCTGGCCGTGGATGTTGCCGATGGCCACGAACGACGCGGTCGACTCGACCTCGGCCAGGACGGCGTCCAGCAGCTCCTGCGGACCACGCGCGCCACCGAGGTCGGTCACCCGGTCGCGCCACCGCTCGTCCACGGTGGACAGGGCGCTGCGGGTCGGTTCTCCGATGAGCACCACCCGGTCGGGGTCGATGCGCGCGATCAGCGCGCCCATCTGCTGGTTGCGCTCCACGCGGTCCGGCCGGCAGTTGACGACCACGTGCAGGGGGCGTGCGATGGACCCCTGCTCCAGCAGCCGCTCGATGTTCATCAGGGTGGACTCGGGGTCGTTGGCCGCGAAGACGTTGGCCAGCTTGATCCGCTTGTCGCCGGCCACGCGGGTGTGCACCGACAGCACGCCGGGGTCCGGAGGCGCGGACCACATGCCCGCCAACGCGGAGCGCCGGTTCACCCTCAGCAGTTCCGCGACCTTGAGGGCGATGGCGACGTTCTCCTTGAAGGTGACCCAGGTGAACCCCGCCATGTCCTCGTCGGTGACCGACTCGGGGTCGACCGCGATCAGCTCGCAGTTCCGCTTGGCCGCCTCCTGCTCCAGGATGTGCAGCCGGTCCACCTCCGCGGTCACGCACACGCCGCCCACCGGCATGGACCGGCTCAGCGACCGGGCCACGTCGTCCAGGGTCGGGCCCATTTCGGCGAGGTGGTCCTCGCGGACGTTGCACAGCACGCCGATGGTGGAACGGATCAGCTTGCTCTGGTTGATCTCCTGCAGGTCCGGCATGACCGCCATGCACTCGATGACCAGCACGTCGGAGCGGTAGGCCGCGGCGCGGCGCACGATGCCGATCTGCTCCACGACGTTGGCGATGCCCCACTTGCGGTAGACGGGCTCCTCGCTGCCGTCGGGGTGGATGAACCGGGCGGCCGTGCCGGTGGTCTTGGCCGTGGTGACCAGGCCGCCGCCGCGCAGGGCGCCCGCGCACAGGCGGGTGATGGAGCTCTTGCCGCGGATGCCGTTGACCAGGACCCGGTGCTCGATGCCGGCGAGGTGGGCCAGGTGCCGGCGCTGCTCGACCACGCCCGCGGTGAACATGCCGAGCGTCAGCAGGACGAAGACGACGTAGAGGTAGGTCACGCGGAGCCCTTCCCGGCCCGGGCGCGCGGCGAGCGGGCGGGCGTGCGGCGGACGGGTGGGCGGTGCGACGCGGTGTGGGCCGCGGACTTGTCCACCGGCTTGAGGAACTGGGTGGGGTCGGTGGCCGCGCCCTGCGGCCGGCGCACCTCGCCGAGCCGGTCGGAGCCCTGGACCACCGCCTGCCGGCAGATCTCCAGGCACGAGGCGATGGTGCCGACCTCGTCGTGCCGCTGGGGGTAGATGACCGACTGGAGGTCGCCGCGGACGAGCCGGTCGGCGGCGCGGGCGACCCGGCGCAGCGGGCCGAGCACGGAGAACAGCAACCAGCCGTAGCCGAACAGCGCGGCCAGCGCGGCGATCAACGCGACCAGCTTCGCGTGGCGGCGGACGTCGTTGACGGGCAGGGCGAGCTCCGCGCCGGGCTTCTCCGACACCACGGTCCACCCGAGCCGGCCGACC
>NZ_JBFAAX010001122.1:0-1699 GCF_040639995.1 Actinosynnema sp. NPDC023658
CCCCAGTGGAGGCAGGCCTCGGCGGGGCAGCCTTCGTGACCCGGGCGCAGGGTGCCGATCCGATCGCCCCGGCGCAGACGTCCTCGACGACGGGCTGCGCGCGGCGGAGGTTGGGTCGGGGCATGTGCGGGTAGAGGTGGTGCTCCACCTGGTGGTTGAGGCCACCGAGCAGGGCGTCGACCCACCGGCCACCGGTGACGTTGCGCGAGGTGAGCACCTGCTTGCGCAGGTGGTCCAAGCGCTGTCCCTTGGCGATGATGGGCATCCCCTTGTGGTTCGGGGCGAAGGAACAGCCCAGGTAGACACCCATGAGTCCCTGGTGGACCGCGATGAACACGACCGCCTTCAGCGGGGACAGCACCACGAACACCGCGGTCAGGTACGCGGCCGCCGGGAGGAGTTGCAGCGCGGCCTCGCGCCAGGGGTGCTTGAGCTCCCCGCGCCACAGCGCCGACAGACCCGAGAGCCGCAGCACGACCGCCTCGACCAGCAGCAGCGGGAAGAACAGGAACGCCTGGTACTTGGTGACCCACCGGTACAGGCCGCGCTTGTCACCGGCCTGCTCGCGGCTGAAGGCGATGGCGTGGATCTCGATGTCGGGGTCGTGGTCCTCGTGGTTGGGGTTGGCGTGGTGGCGGTTGTGCTTGCCTACCCACCACTGGTAGCTGATCCCGGTGACACCGCCGTGCAGGTGACCCACGAGGTCGTTGTGGCGGTGGCTGCGGAAGATCTGCCGGTGCCCGGCGTCATGCCCGATGAAGGCGAACTGGGTGAAGACCACCGCGAGGAGCACCGCGGTCAGCACCTGCCACCACGAGTCGCCCAGCAGCACCATCGCCGCTCCGGCCACCGCGAGCAGCAGGACGTTGATCGCCATGCGCGTCGTGTAGTACCCGCGCCGCCGGTCCAGCAGGCCGGCGTCCTTGAGCTCCCGCGTCAAGCGGGCGAAGTCGCTGCCCTGCCGGGCGTCGGGAGGTCGTGCCGTGGCGATGGGTGAGGAAGTCATGACATCTGCTTTCCGGGTGGACGGACGCGTCCGCTGCGCTCCCCGGTCGTCGCGGCGTCCGCGACCCGGGGTGGAGCGGGGCCTGAGAGGAGGAAGTCGAGGTGGGTCCGGCCGATCGGACGGCATGGCCCGTTCGTGAGGGTCACGAGGACCCGCGGGAGTGCGGTCCGTGGGACGCCCGGGCGGTTCCGATGGGATTCGGGCGGACGGCCGACCCGTGAACCGGGTGTGCCCGTCATCCAGTCGAACGCTGCCGGCAGTCGACCGGTTCCCGTTTCCGGCCACGTGTGCCGCGCGGCACATGTTCACCGCACACCTCCCGATCGCGCCTGGTGTGATCACAGGCCGCCGGGGTCCGGGGCGACATCGCCACTGCGGACGACGCCGTTCGAATTCCAGCAGGCGTCACCGCGGTGACCTCCACGGTCGCACCCGCCGCTCGTCCGCGCAACCGTGCCGGCGCTCGTCGACCGGACGCGGGGCGCAGTCGGACGCTGCCCGGGAGAAGATTCGAGACCGAATTGGACGTGCAACGGTCATCGACACCGAATTCATACACGAAAGAGCGCGATCGGCAATTCCGGTGGCACCGGGTGCATACTCGATGCATGAGCCGATCCACTTCCGTCGACTTTGCTCCCGCTCTCCGGAATCCTTTTCGGACATGTCGGGGCTCACTTCCCCCCTAACAGG
>NZ_JBFAAX010001123.1:0-1693 GCF_040639995.1 Actinosynnema sp. NPDC023658
TGGCCGATCACCAGGGCGATGGCGGCGAGGGCGAGGAGGCCGTAGCCGGCCGCGCGGGGCGGCCGGGGAAGCCGTCCGGCAGGTCGTCGTCCCGTGATCACCCAGCGGGTACGGTTGCCCGGATCGGGTGACGGCTAGGCAGAGGAGTGGTCGGCGGTGCGCAGACGGTCGATGCTCGCGGGTGTGGCGACAGCGGTGGGCGGCATGATCGCCGCGGGCAGCGGGTCGGCGGGTGCCTCGGGCGCCCGCCTCGGCCTGGGGGACTACCGGTTGGTGAACCTGGCGCACGTCAACGACCCGGACCGGACCAACGTCTACCCGGGCGACCCGGAGTTCACCCTGACCACGATCACGACCGTGCCGACCGACGGGTTCTACCTCCAGTACGCGCAGCAGGGTGAGCACACCGGCACGCACTGGGGTGCGCCCGCGCACTTCAACGAGGACCAGCCGCACGCCGACGAGCTCGAAGCCGAGGACCTGTTCCTGCCCGCGGTCCGGATCGACGTGCGGGAGCAGGCCGCGCGCGACGCGGACTACGAGGTCGGCGTCGAGGACCTGAAGCGGTGGGAGAGGCGGCACGGCCGGATCCCGGACGAGGCCGCGGTCGTGCTGTGGACCGGGTGGGAGGAGCGCTGGGGCACCCCGGCGTTCTTCAACTACGACGCCGACGGGCGGATGCACCAGCCGGGCTTCTCGCTGGCGGCCGTGCAGTGGCTGGTCGACACCGGCCGCCTCGGCCGCCGCGGTGCGCTGGGCACGGACACCTTCAGTCCCGAGTCCGCGCTGGACGAGGAGTACCGGGTGTCCAAGCTGCTCTACCGCGAGCACCGGATCAGCCTGGAGATCCTGGCGAACCTGGCCGAGCTGCCGCCGACCGGCGCGCACGTCCTGGTCGGCGGCACGATCAACCGGCGCGGCTCCGGCTCGCCCGCGAGCGTGTACGCCTTCGTGCCGAAGCGATGACCCGCGCCATGCGCGACCTGCCGGCGACCTGACCCCGCGGTCGGACCGCCTTCCGGCCGGGGAACGACGGGTGGCCGACCACCGGGGTGGCCGGCCACCACGACCGCCGTCACCACTTGTCGGAGGTGACGATCGCCTTCAGCTGGTCGAGGGTCAGCGGCGGCTGCGGCGCGTAGACCGCACTGCCCGGCGAGCCGGGCACGGCGCCCTGGGGGTCCTCCTGGTTGCCGACGCGCAGGAGGATCATCGTCCCGTCGGGCCGCTTGGCGCACGCCAGGTACGACACCGCCCCGGCAGCCGGCCGCGCGGTCGCGGTCGCCAGTCGGGAGCCGTCGGGCAGCGTGCTGACGTCGCAGTCCTCCGCGAAGGGGGAGTTGCACCACTCGCCGGGCTCGGAATCGCTGGAGTAGATCGTCAGGGCGACGCTCCCGGTGACGCCCGCGGCGGTCAGGGTCCCGCCGACGAGCGCGCCGGCGGAGTCGTCCGGGTCCACGCCCTGCGGTGTCACGGTCGACGCCGTCCCCGGCGGCTGGGGGTTCTTCGAGGAGGACGGGGGCGGCAAGGTGAACTCCTGGGTCACCTCGAACTCCGCCGTGCCGCCGAGCACCACCCTGAACCGGGCGACCAGGTCGTCCGGCGAGGTGGGCACCGCGCCGCGCGCCGCGGTCGTGGACGGGGCGGTCGACGCCGAGGTGGTCTGCAGGCCGGCGGCGTGCGTGCCGGGGTC
>NZ_JBFAAX010001124.1:0-1692 GCF_040639995.1 Actinosynnema sp. NPDC023658
GCGTGGGCATCGCGGCGGTCAACGGCCCGGAGGCGGTCACGATCTCCGGTGCGCCGGAGGCGGTGGCTGAGGTCGTGGCGAAGCTGGAGGCGGAGCGGGTTCCCACCCAATCGCTGCACGTGTCGCACGCGTTCCACTCGGAGATGGTCGACCCAATCCTCAGCAACTTCCGCGAGGAGTTGGCGACTGTGCAATTGCACGCGCCCGCCGCACGGTTCCTGTCGAACGTGACCGGGGACTGGGCCGACGACGGCTGCGCCGATCCCGAGTACTGGGTGCGGCACCTGCGCGGCACCGTGGAGTTCGCGCGGTGCTGCGCGACGTTGGCCGCCGAGGGCGACGTCGTCGTGGTCGAAGCCGGCCCCGGCATCACGTTGGGCACCCTGGCCCGGCGGACCCCGGACGCGCCGTGGCGTGCCGTCGTGGCCTCGGCACCAGCGGCGACCGACCGGGCCGACGGCCGCACGGTCCTGCTCAGGGCCCTCGGTTCCCTGTGGGCCAACGGCATCCCGATCGAGTGGGACGTGCTCTGGGAGGGCTCGCGGCGACAGCGGATGTCGTTGCCGACCTACCCCTTCGAGCACGTCCGGTACTGGCTCTCGCCGTCGGCAGGCGAAGGCGGCCCCGCACCGTCCGCGGCGGTGCCGACACCGCGCACCGCCGCCACCGCGCCGCGACCCGCGACACCCCGGAAGGAGCCGGAGCGACCGCTCACCTCGTCCACGCACAGCAGGCCGAAGATGGCCACGCCGTACGTCGCGCCGGAGTCCGGGCTCGAACGTCAGATCGCTCGCGCCATGGCCGAACTGCTGGGCATCGACCGCGTCGGCGTCAACGACAACTTCTTCGAACTCGGCGCCGACTCCCTGATGGGCATGCAGCTCATCGCCCGGTTGCGGGACCGGTACCGGGTCGACCTGCCGATGCACCAGATGACCGAGCGGCCGACCGTCATCGGCCTGATCACCGCGCTGGAGGAGGGCGGCGGCCTCCCGGAGGCAGTCCCCGAGATTGAGCCGGGGGAACCGGCCGAGGCCGACGACATCGAGGCGTTGCTGGCCATGACGTCGCCGGACGAGCTGAGCCGGTTGCTCGACCAGGTCGAGCACGTCGAGGAATGACCACGGTGCCTATCCGACGCCGTGGCCGGGCGGGCTCAGCCGCCCGCCACCTCCAGGACCGCATCGGCCAGTGCCTCGGCGAGGTCCCGCACCGCGCCGGGGGACCAGCGCTGCTCCGGGTAGAGCAGTTCGGGCACCCGGGCCGGATCCGACGGCACGCTGAGCGTCAGGTCGTGCCGCAGGCGCAGGTGCTGCCTCGGCAGGGGGGTGAGGACGAGGTCGCCCACCCTGTGCGAGCCCGTCGGCGCGTTGAACTCGTCCAATCCGATGTTGGTCAGCGGGTCGTCCGAAGCGGCGCTCGCGCCGAGCGCCCTGGCGAGGTCCCGGTAGGGCAGCGCGGACCTGTCCAGCGCCGCGGACACGGCGCTGCGGCCGGCGAGCACCGCCTCGCGGGCGGACGTGCCGGGTGGCACCACGACGACGAGCGGGGTGAGCCCGACCAGGCAGCCCAGCAGGCTGGCCGTGCCGTGGTCGTGGCGGTTGGCGACCGGGGCCGACACGGTGACCGCCTGGACGTCCGCCGCGCGGGCGAGGGTGCGGGCGAACAGCCCGGCGAGCGCCATGAAACGGG
>NZ_JBFAAX010001125.1:0-1691 GCF_040639995.1 Actinosynnema sp. NPDC023658
GCCCCGCCCCGCGACAGGGCGGCGTCCCGGCCGCCGATCTCCACCACGACTTGACGTCCTTCGACCAGGTCCAGGGTTATGGTGTGCTCGCCCTGCACATAGGCGATGCGCCGGATACCGAACTCGGGGTCGTAGGGCTGGTCACTGGGCATGCTGATCTCGCGACCGTCGTGGAGTGCGACCGTGATCGTCCCGCGCTCCACGTCTCACACCATCCGCATCCGCAGGCGAGCCCATCGAGCTGTTCATCAGTTCAGTGTCCATACCCGAGCCCGCCCCGCCGGCAAGTACTGCCCTTACGGCGCAGTGCGATTGGCATCGAGCGCATCGGCAATTCCGAACGCGTTGGCCTCGCATAGTGAGTCGATGATGTCGAGGCAACGACGGCGAACGTCTTGGTTTCCTTGCCTGTACAGGCGGACGACAGTGGTGACGATGTCTCGGCTGGCTGCGGCGTGGCGTGTGCTGATGTCCGTTGAGGGAGCGTTCGAGGTGCGGCGCGAAGCGTTCGGGGTCGCTGAGGGTGGCGTGGTTGAGCAGGGCGCTGACCGGTGCTGCGGCGAACAGTTCGATCCCGGATTGGTTGAACAGTGCTTCGGCGAGCGTGAGAGCTTGCTCTGGGTGGTGTTCCAGGAGCGCTGTGGTTGCGATCGAGGCTTGGGAGCGCACTGCCATGGTCGGGTCGGTGACCAAAGCGGAGATCGTGGGCAGTAGGCGTGGTACGTGGTCCGGTTGGGCGGCGATCACACGGGCGATTGCTTCGGCGGCGACACCGCGGGTGGAGTTCATCCCTGTGCGGCGTAGCTCATCGTCACGTTCGTCAAGTGTCAGCGTGGGATCCTGCTCGGGGTCCGGGTCGTGCGCGTAGTGCTCCAGCAGCCCGACCATCGTATCATCGGCTTCTCGGGCTGCGGCAGCCACGGCGCGGCAGATGGCCAGACCCGCATCATGGGCCGCGTGCGATGGGCGTGCAGGCATAGGCGGGACAGCATCGCGATCGGGATTCGTCCCGTGACGGCCTGGATGACGTTGACGGTGTAGACGGCGGCTGTGGTGGCGGTGAAGCTCAGTGCGAGCTGGGTAAAACGCTCGGGCTCTTGCCGGGCTTGGCGGCCGAGTAGATCGGCCAGTTCGTCGGCGCCCCCGATGAACTCCAGTGGGTCGTCGATGCCTGGGCTGTGGTCGTACTTGGCGATGGCGCGACGCCACTGGTCATCGGTCATGTGACCGGCCGCTTGCTCGGGAACCGGTGAACCGACTACCTGGAGTTCGAGCTGCTCGGGCGGGCTGGGGTGGCTGTCGGGGAACTTGCGCTGTAGCTCTCCCAGGTGCTTTCGGCTGAGCTCGGGCAGGCGCTCGCTGGGGATTGCGGTGAGTAGTTCGTGTTGGCTGCGGCCTCGGGCTCCACGCCCTGGGGCTGTGGTCTCCCAGCCGGGGTAGTAGTCCATCAGTTTGGTGCACAGCGCGGTCACGCGTTCTTCGCTGCAGTGGGCGGTTGCGGCCTGGATGAGCTGGTGTGTGGCCCAGCGGGGACTGTCGGTCCATCCCAACCGGAGGTTGGCGGTGTCGGAGACCAGCCAGTCGACGGCTTCGTCGGCCAGGTGTGCGGCCGCTGCGGTGTAGGCGCGGCAGGCGAGGAACCGGAGAGCCTCCCACCGGCTGTGGGCCAGTGACCGAATCAGGTCCTGGAC
>NZ_JBFAAX010001126.1:0-1690 GCF_040639995.1 Actinosynnema sp. NPDC023658
CGCGTTCCGACCGCCCCCTCACGGCATCCCGCCCCCTGCGGGAACCACCCGACCGGGTGAAAATCGGGATCATGCTGAAGCTGGTCGCGACCGTGCTCGACGCGCCCGACGCCCAGGCCCTCGCCCGCTTCTACCGCGACCTGCTCGGCTGGACCATCACCGTCGACAGCCCCGGCTGGGCGGAGGTCGGTCCCGCCGGCGGCGGCGCGGGCCTGTCGTTCCAGACCGACCCCGGCTACCGCCGCCCCACCTGGCCCGCCTCCGACGGCGACCAGCGCATGATGGTCCACCTCGACATCGAGGTGGACGACCTGGACACCGCCGCCGCCCACGCCGCGTCCCTGGGCGCCACGCCGGCCGACCACCAGCCGCAGGACCACGTGCGGGTCCACCTGGACCCGGCGGGCCACCCGTTCTGCCTGTTCATCCGGACCTGACCGGACCCGATCCGGCCCGACCCGGCCCGCCCGGCGTGGCGTCAGGTGGAGCCGATCGCCCGCGTGATGGAATCGAGCACGCCGGGGAACCGGTGTTCCATCTCCTCGCGCCGCAGCTCGTGGGTGCGGTAGCTGCCCTGGGGCGTCACCCGCAGCACCCCGGCCTCGCGGAGCACCTTCAGGTGATGCGACAGCGTCGACATGCTGACCGGCACGTCGAATTGCCCGCAGACGATCCCACCCGATCGTGCGAGCTCAGCCACGATCCGCAGTCGGACGGGGTCCGCGAGCGCGCTCAGCACCGTGGACAGACTCATGTCTTCCACGTCCGGGTGTTGTAGGGCGCGCACGGTTCCGCATAGTAGCGACACCGGGAAAGATTGTTATTAGTCCACACTGAAGATATTAAGCGTATAACAACTGTTAGGGTGACGATGTGACCATGCCGGAACCCGTGCGGGCCGAGCTCGACCGGGTGTCGCACCCGGTGCTGGTGGACTTCGCCGCGTTGGAGCAGGTGCGCCGCCGGTTCGACGAGGAGCAGGCCGAGGCCCTGTCGGGGTACCTGCGGGCGGCGCAGTCGGCCAACACCGTGCGCGCCTACCGCTCGGACTGGGTGGCGTGGGCGGCGTGGTGCGAGGCGGAGGGCCGGGTGGCGTTGCCCGCGGACCCGGTGGACGTGGCGGTGTACCTGGCGGTGGCGGCGCGGACGACGAAGGCGGACGGGTCGCCCGCGTTCGGTCCGTCCACGTTGGAGCGCAAGGCGGCGGCGATCGCCGCGGTGCACGCCGCGGGCGGGCTGCCCTCCCCCACCCGGTCGGACGTGGTGCGGTTGACGTTGCGGGGCATCCGCCGGACCCGGCGGGCGCAGCCGCGCAGCAAGCGGCCGGTGCTGCTGGGCACGTTGGAGGCGTTGCTGGCCGAACGGCCGCCGCCGGGGTGGCCGACGGGGGTCGCGCGTCGCCGTGACGCGTTGCTGTTGCTGGTGGGGTTCGCGGGGGCGTTGCGGCGCAGCGAGCTGGCGGCGGTGGCGGTGCAGGACGTCACGGTGGACGTGGACCCGCGCACGCACGAGCCGCTGCTGCTGGTCGAGCTGGGCGTGACGAAGACCGACCGGGCGGGCACGCACGGGCAGCGGGTCGTCCTCCCCCGCGGCGCCCGGCGTCCGACGTGCCCGGTGTGCGCGTTCGCGGACTGGGTGGACGTGCTGGCCGCGCCGGACCCGCGGGCGTTGGTGGAGGGCGAGGGCGAGC
>NZ_JBFAAX010001127.1:0-1687 GCF_040639995.1 Actinosynnema sp. NPDC023658
CCCGCCGAGCCGGCACCCGCCGAGCCGGCACCCGCCGAGCCGGTGCCCGCGGTGGTCAGGGCGCGGCGGTGTAGTGGTGGGCGCGGGTCGCGTTGGCGGCCGCGTCACCGAGGTGGATCACGACCCGGCAGCCTGGGTCGCCCAGAGCGATGCGCTCCTCCAGCGTGACCGCGGCACGGCCGGTGTTGCGGGCGGCGATGCCGCCGAACACCGAGGTGGTCATGCGGCACAGCGACGGCGAGAGCTGCACCTCCGGACCGAACGGGCACTGGCCGTTGACCAGCACGATCCGCTCGTCGGTCACCTCCACCACCCGGAAGCTCCCGCCGATGGCGGTCTTGAGCCGGACCACGCAGTCCGCGATCTGCTCTGCCGACAGCGCCGCGCCGCTGATCTCGGTGGCCTGCCGGTACTCCAGCTCGACCTGCCCGCCGATGTCGACGGCGACCTGGGCGATGGCGCGCTGCGCCGCGTCGGGGCCCTGCTGCACCTCCACGGCGTTCGCCAGCTGCACGACCAGCGCGCGCAGGAAGCTCTCCCGGCCGAAAGCGCCGCGGGGAGCGGCCTCGGACAGGTGCGGCAGGGGGTTGACGGTGTGCCGCGGCGGGTCGATCGGCTCGATCGGACGCGCCACCGGCAGCACCGACTCGACGGCCTTGCCGACCCGGCGTGCGGCGACGCTGAACTCCGGCGCGAGCTGGGAGATCAGCCAGAGCCCCCGACCGCGGTGCTGCGCGGTGTCGGGGACCTGCTCGGGCAGGGCGAACGTGGCGCCCATGTCCCTCACGGTGAGCACCGGGTGCGGCCCGGACCACTCCAGGGACACCCAGATCGGGCCGTCGCTGTGGTCGATGGCGTTGGCCAGCATCTCCTCCGCGATCAGCTCGGCGTCGGCCAGCTGGTCGGCCGAGGCGCTCGAGTGGCGGGCCAGGTAGTCCCTGTTGTCCCGGCGCAGCGCGGTCGGCACCCTCCGGTCGTGTCTGTCCAGGAACCAGTCCACAGGCAGCACGTCTTCCCAGGTCATCGGCCGCCGTGCGCGGACCGTTCAGGAGAACAGGGTATTACTCCGACGACGAGGTGTCAGCGGACGACCGGCTTACCGCTGGTGCAGGTGCATCAGCGCCCGGACCGTCGTGCCGTCCGGACCGGTGTGCACGCGCACCAGGTCGGCCAGGTCGTTGACCAGGAGCAGCCCCAACCCCGACGACCGGCCCGCCTCCGGTGGGCGGCGTCCGGCCAGCGGGTCGGTCAACCGGCCGCCGTCGCGGACCTGGCACACCAGGTGACCGTCCTCGGCCCAGACGTCGAGCCGGCACGGGCCGGAGGTGTGCACGAGGCTGTTGGTGACCAGCTCACCCGCGATGAGCTCCAGGTCGGCCAGCCGCTCCTCGGCCAGCCCGCAACCGCGGGCGCGGTGCGCGGCGTACCCGCGGGCGCCCGAGACGTCGACGGGCTTCGCCACCGTGAACCCGTCGTCCTCGGCGGAGTGGGGCAGCGGCGCGTTGTAGCGGGCCACGACGTGCCCGGGGGCGTAGTGGTCGCTGCGGTAGCGCCGGTCGTCCTCCCAGAGCACCGGGTGGGTCTGCCGGGCGTCCGCGAGCGCGGTGGCGTCCAGCGTCGAGGTGTCGTAGGGGCACACGATGGTGACGTCCCGGCCGGTGAACGCGGCGTTGATCAGCGCTTCGTG
>NZ_JBFAAX010001128.1:0-1686 GCF_040639995.1 Actinosynnema sp. NPDC023658
ACCACCAGCACGACGAGCGCCACGATGACCCACAGCACGGCGCTGGACTTCTTCGGTTGGGGCTGCCCCGGCTGGCCGTACTGACCGGGCTGCCCGTACTGACCCGGCTGCTGACCGTACTGGCCCGGCTGTCCCGGCTGGCCGTACTGGCCGGGCTGCCCGTACTGGCCCTGCTGCGGCTGGCCGTACGGGTTGGACTGCGGGTTGTTCGGGTCGTACCCGGCGGGGTACTGCGGCGACTGCGGGGCGTACGGCTGCTGGGGCTGCTGGGGTTGCTGGCCCCACTGCTGCTGCGACGGGTCCGGCTGCCCGTAGGGGTTGGGCTGCTGAGCGGGGAAACCACCCGACGGCGTGCCCGGGTACCCACCACCGTAGGGCTGTTGCTGCTGGCCCCACTGCGGCTGCGGGTCGTTCCCTCCGGACGGTCCGTACGGACTGGTCATGCTCGGCCTCCGACGGTCGGTCTGGAACGGTCTGGAAAAGCTGTTCAAGGCTTGCGGGCGCGATCAAACCACAGGTGCCGGCACGGTACCCACCCGCCCCGCAAAGCTTTGTCAAACGGTGGCCATCGCCACCACCCCGCGGCGCAACGCGTCCACCGCCTTTCGGGCGGACGCGCCCACCGGGTCGCCGCCGCCGACGACGTCGCGGATCTGGTCCAGGAAGTCGATCACCTGCCGGCACCACCGCACGAAGTCGCCCGCGCCGAGCTCGGAGCCGTTCTCCTCGGCCGCGGACAGCACCTTCTCCAGCGACTCGCCGCGCGCCCACCGGTAGACGGCCCAGGCGAAGCCCGGGTCGGGTTGACGGGTGCGGTCGAGGCGGTGCCTGCGCTCGTCGTCCTCCAGTTCGGCCCAGAGCCGGGCGGTGGCGGTGAGCGCGTCGGAGACCTTGCCGGGTGGCAGCCGGGTTTCGAGCGGGCCGTCGCGGCGGGCCTCGTACACGAGCGCGGAGACGACGGCGGCGAGCTCGGCCGCGTCGAGGTCGCGCCACACGCCGTGGCGGAGGCACTCGGCGGCGAGCAGGTCGGACTCGCTGTACAGCCTGGTCAGCCTCTTGCCGTGCTCGGTGACCTCTTCGCCCGGTCCCCTCTCCTCGGCGTGCAGGTAGCCGCGTTCGCGCAGCAGGCCGCGGATGCGGTCGAACTCGCGGGCGAGGGAGTGGGTGGTGGCGGCGACCTTGCGGTCGAGCTGTTCGGTCTCGGCGAGGAGGCGGTGGTAGCGCTCGCCCCAGCGGGCGTGCTCTTCGCGCTTCTCGCAGCCGTGGCACGGGTGTGCGCGCAACGCCCGCCGCAGCGTCGCGAGCTCCGCGTCGTCGTCGGCGTTGGAGCGCCGTTTCCGCAGGGCGGGTGCGACGATGCCGGTGGCGCGCAGGGACGCGGCCAGGTCGCGCCGCGACTTGGGCGACCGCGTGTCGACCTGCCGGGGCAGGCGCATCTTGCCCAGCACCTCGACCGCGGTGGGGAAGTCCGCGGACGTCAGCCGACCGGCCCACCGGTCCTCGGTCACGACGAACGGTCGGGCTTCACCGAGCGGTTCGAGACCGGGGTCGATGACGACGGCGAGCCCGGACCGGCGGCCGGACGGCACGGCGATCACGTCGCCCTTGCGCAGCCGTTCCAGCGACGCCGCGGCCTCGGCGCGCTTGGCCGACGTGTTCTGCTTCACCAGCGCCTTCTCGCGTTCC
>NZ_JBFAAX010001129.1:0-1684 GCF_040639995.1 Actinosynnema sp. NPDC023658
ACATGCTCGACCGGGCGTGGCAGCTGGCCTACCGCAGCGGATTCCGCCGCGACGAGCTCCTCCACCCACCAGCGCCGCGCCGGTGAACAGCTGCCCGCGCGGGATGAACCACAGCGAAGTGGCGACGGAGCCGACGGTGCCCAGCACCGTCACGGCGTTCGGGGTGAGGCCGCGGCGCAGCAGCCACGCCCCGATCGGATCGGTGACGCGCGAAACCGAGGCGCGGGCGAAGATGTTCAGCATGGGGTGGCGGGGCACCTACCGACGGGGGGCGTAGTGGTCCCCGGCAGCCTAACCACCCAGCTCAGCCGAGCTTGCGGTGGTCCCTGGAGATCTGCTCCAGCAGGTCTTCCAGGCCGTCGCCGCGCACCGCCAGCCGTTCGAGCCGGCCGAACAGGCCCAGGTACTCGCGCACGTCGTGCGGGTCGGTGATGGTGGCGTTGCCGGTCAGCACGCTCAGCGTCACCACCCGCTCGTCGTAGACCTGGAACCCGTGCAGGGCCACGATGTTCGCGTCCGCCGTCCACGGCACCACGCCGAGCTGGACATTGGGTCTTCGGATGATCTGCACGAGGTGGTCGATCTGCTCGCACATGAGGTCGGCCGACCCCATCCGCCAGCGCAACGCGCTCTCCGCGAGCAGGAACACGAACCGCTTGCCCAGGTCGTCCATGCGGGCCCGGCGGGCGCGCAGGGTGGCGATCGCGGTGTCCTGCTCGTGAGGCGGCATCGCGTTCAGCACGACGCGCAGGTAGTTCTCGCTCTGCAACAGCGCGGGCACACCCGCGTTCTGGAAGAAGCGGCTGGTGGTGGCGCGGGCCTCGATGCGGGCCACGGTCTGCTGGTGGCGGTGCGCCCCCCGGTGCAGCACCACGCGGCGGGTCTCCGCCTCGGCGTGCAGCTGGCGGGCCAACTCGACCAGCTCGACCCTGGTCTCCCTGGTCGCGGACAGTTCGGCGACCAGGCGCTCCACGTCGGTCACGGACGGGAGGAGCATGCCGTTCTCTATCTTCGACAGCTTGGACTGGCTCATCCCGGTAGCGCGCGCCGTGGCCGTGCCGGTCATCTTGGCCTCGGTGCGCAGCCTTCGTAACTCGCGCGAGAGCCGTTCTCGGGCCAGCCGCGAACGCTCAGGTGCGGTCATGCAACGCACCGTATCGATGCACACCCCTCTTGACGATCGGCCAGGAAGGTGTCTGCGGGCGTGTCGACGGTCGCTGCGAGGTGATCTGGAGCACGATTCGGGCCTCCGGGCCCGACGCACGTGCAGGCGGCCGTGCAGGTGCGTTTGCACCAGGTCGCGGGCCTGCGGATCGGCGTCCGACGGGCGGTCGGCGCACGCGTGGCGAGTGGTCAGAAGCCGACCCGGAGCAGCACCAGGTCGTTCTGCACCAATCTGATCTCGACGCCGGTGATGTCCGATCTGGTCAGCTCGGTCGTCGCGGTGGGACGGGTGGTGGAGCCCGGACCGGCGGTCCAGGTGGCGACCCGCACGGAGGTGCCGTCGGCGGCGACGACGTGCAGGGCGTAGGCGAACGCGGGCGGCGCCGGGCCGTCCGGCACGGCGTAGGCGCACAGCACGTCGATCCGGGTGCCCCACGGCTCCTCCACCAGCTGGACACTGGCGGTCACCGGGCTGGGCACGGTCTGCTGCATCGCCACGTCCGGCACGGGCGGCGGCGCG
>NZ_JBFAAX010001130.1:0-1681 GCF_040639995.1 Actinosynnema sp. NPDC023658
CCGCCCGGCCCACCGCCTCCACCACGCCGGCGAAGTCCGTGCCCCGGATGCCCACCCGGGGCCGGCGCCACCCCATCACGCCGGGCGTGAGGCGGGCCAGGTACGGGTCGCCG
Organism: Actinosynnema sp. NPDC023658; assembly: GCF_040639995.1. Lineage (NCBI taxonomy): Bacteria > Bacillati > Actinomycetota > Actinomycetes > Pseudonocardiales > Pseudonocardiaceae > Actinosynnema > Actinosynnema sp. NPDC023658. The sequence goes on from NZ_JBFAAX010001130.1 coordinate 114, forward strand.
CGCATGACGTGCCAGTCACGGGCGTTCACGGTGGCCGCGCGCACCCGCACGAGCACCTCGTCGTCCGCCGGCACGGGCCGCTCGACCTCCCTGAGCACCAGCACGTCGGGCGAGCCGTACCGGTCCTGCGCGACGGCCCTCACCGGGCACCCGGGGAGTTCGCGGGTCGGCGCGAGCGGCGGACGACCCATTCGGCCACGACGACGTTGATCAGCCAACCGGCGAGCAGCAGCAGGTCCTCGGCCAACCGGCCCGGTTCGCCGACGGCCAACCGCCAGGCCGCGAAGGTGAAGACCTGGGTGCCCGCGCCGAGGCCCACCGCGTAGGCGCGGATCATCCACTCGCGGTGCCGGCCGACGTCACGGCGGAGGACCGCGGTGAGGCCGAGCACCAGGAACAGGGCCCAGGCCGTGCCGAACACGAGCCGGAAGCCCATCAGCAGCGCGCCGGTCTCCGGTCGGTGGTCGAACACGCCCAGCCACAGCCCCGAGATCGCCCCGACGAGTCCGCAGAGGACCACCAGGCGTCCGGCCACCCGGTGCCACCCGATCCGCCGGGCGCGGAACCGGGGCGCGAACTGGAACGCGCCCACGAGCGCGTACAGGGTGACGCACACGATGTGGGTCGCCAGGGGACCGGGCGCGGGGTGGTAGTCCTCGCCGGGCGACAGGAGCTGCGGGCCGCCGCCGAGCGCGACCAGGCGGAGGGATCCGGCCAGCACCGGCACGAGGCTGAGCGCCACCAGCCCGGCCGGCACGCGCCACCCACCCCTGGCAGGGGCGGCGGGTCGTGGTGTTGTCGTCGTCATGCCGCAGATCGTGGCCGGTGCGGTGGTCCCGGTTCATCGGGCGAAGGTCCACGGCCCGACCGGCCGGAAGTCCGGTGCCGGGGTCGTACTTCCGGCTAGCGGCGGGCGTCACCGCGCCGGATCCGGTCGGTCTCGTACGCCCAGATGGCGATCTCCACCCGGTTCCGGACGCCGAGCTTGTTCATCAGGCTGGTGATGTGGGTCTTGACCGTGCTGAGCGTGATGTGGAGCCGCGCGGCCACCTCGCTGTTGGTGCACCCGGCGGCCACGGCGGCGAGCACCTGCTCCTCGCGGTCGGTGAGCGGTTCGACGGGCTGCGCCGGCGTCGCGGGTGGCGCCGAGCCGGCGAACGCGTGCAGCAGCCGGGCGGTGACGGCGGGCGCGATCAGCGCCTCGCCGTTCGCGGCGGCGTGCACGGCCTGGGCCAGTAGCGCGGGGCCCGAGTCCTTGAGCAGGAAGCCCTTGGCGCCCGCGCGCAGCGCCGCGTAGACGTACTCGTCGAGGTCGAACGTGGTGATCACGACGACCGCCAGGGGATCGGTGACGCCCGGCCCGGCGAGCGTCCGGGTGGCCTCGATGCCGTCGACCACCGGCATCCGGATGTCGAACAGGCACACGTCGGGGCGCAGCCGCCGGGCCAGCTCGACCGCCTGCCGACCGTCGCCCGCCGCGCCGACGCCCGCGAACATCTCCGGGGTCACCGGCACGCACGACGTCTACGTCACGTTCACCAGCGGCCAGCCCGCGCCGTACGTGAGCG
>NZ_JBFAAX010001131.1:0-1678 GCF_040639995.1 Actinosynnema sp. NPDC023658
GGCGCCTACCAGGCGCTCGCGGAGGCCTCGCTGTCCGTGCCGGACGACGTCTCGGTGGTCTCCTTCGACGACCACCCGATCGCCGCCTGGGTGCGCCCGCGCCTCACCACCGTCGCCCTGCCGCACCACGAGCTCGGGGCGAAGGCGGTGGAGGTGCTCTTCGCGACGTCGGAGCGCCGCGTGCGCACCAAAGCCGCTCCCGTCGTCCATCGCGTCCCCATGTCCGTCGTGCCCGGCGAGTCGGTCAAGACCGTTCGCACGCCCTCGCGAGAGGATCGCGACGGCGGTCTTGTTCACGCTCACAAGACGAAACGATGAGCCGATCCCGTTCAATGGGCTGAACGGAGCAATTTCCGCGAACGAGCCGTCTAACTGCTGTTATTCGGATGGTTGACACGTGCAATCCCGGCATTATCGCGCGATCCGGCTAAAGTTAGCGCTCACAATTTTAGCTTTGACCGCACTGTCGTGACGTAGTTACATGGGCGTGACCATCAGGGCCGGTTCCGCTCCCGAGCGCGATCCGGCTCCACCGAGCGCCACCGTGGGCGCCGTCGACGATGACGTGGGGAACTCCGATGCGACGAAGCGCAGTGGCACCGACCGCGGCAGCCGTCCCCGCGCGACCCCACCGCGACCGCTCGACCCCGCGAGCCGACCCGGCGCGCGTCGTGCCGCCCGGTGGCCCCGCCACCCGGGGTGGGTCGATCGACGACCGCCTGCCGACCCCGTGACCGACGCCGCCGGCGCTGCGGTGCCGGCGGTGCCTTCGTCGAAGCGAAAGAGCCGATGATGTCCACCCCTGCACGCAGACGCCTCCTCCACCTCGCCACCGCCGCGATCGCGGCGCTGGGCGTGTTCACCGCGGTCCCCGCCGCGACCCAGGCCGCGCCCGGCAGCCCGGCGCTGACCCCGCCGATGGGCTGGAACAGCTGGAACAGCTTCGGTTGCGGCATCACCGAGGCGCAGGTCCGGCAGGCGGCCGACGCGATGGTGTCCACCGGGATGCGCGACGCCGGCTACCAGTACGTGGTGGTCGACGACTGCTGGTTCGACCCGAACCGCGACAGCTCCGGCAACCTGCGGTCCCACCCGACGAAGTTCCCCAGCGGCATGAAGGCGCTCGGTGACTACATCCACGGCAAGGGGCTGAAGTTCGGCATCTACCAGGTGCCCAACGAGAAGACCTGCGCGCAGGGCACGGGCGCGTTCCCCGGCTCCACCGGCAGCAAGGGCCACGAGGCGCAGGACGCGCGGTCGTTCGCCTCGTGGGGCGTGGACTACCTCAAGTACGACTGGTGCTCCGGCAGCGGCACCCGCGACGAGCAGGTCGCCCGGTTCACCATCATGCGCGACGCGCTGCGCGCCACCGGCCGCCCGATCGTCTACAGCATCAACCCCAACAGCTTCCACGCCATCACGGGTGACAAGTACGACTGGGGCGAGGTCGCGGACCTGTGGCGCACCACGGAGGACCTGCTCGACATCTGGCAGAACGGCAACACCAACAGCTACCCCATGGGGGTCGGCAACGTCCTCGACGTCACCGCGCCGCTGGCCGCGCAGACCGGTCCGGGCAACTGGAACGACCCCGACATGCTCGTCGTCGGCCGTCCCGGCCTGACCCTCACCGAGTCCCGCACGCACTTCGCCCTGTGGTCGCTCATGGCCTCACCCC
>NZ_JBFAAX010001132.1:0-1675 GCF_040639995.1 Actinosynnema sp. NPDC023658
CCGAACCGGTGATGCTCGCCCTGCACGACCGGTTGCTCGCCGGCCTCCCGCCCGCCGAGGCGATGGCCGCCACGCGGGCGGCCATCGCACCCACCGACGACGGGGCGGTCGCCGCCGCGGCCGGGTTCGTCACCTTCGGCGCCTGATCCCCGCTACTGCCACACCGTCGGAGGGTGCGTCGGCGCGTAGAGCCTGCCCTGCTGCGACGGCCACGCGACCGCGGGCAGGCCGTCGAGGAACCCGGTCGCCACGGCCCGGACGGGACCGGGCTGGGCCAGGAACCGGCGCGCGATCTCCGCCGCCACCAGCGGGGCGGCGAACGACGTCCCCGTCCACCGGGCCCAGCCGGTGAACAGCTTGCTGCCGTCGAGCGGGTGCTTCCACCCGCTCACGTGCGTGCTGACCAGGTCGACACCGGGCGCGTACACGTCGGCCTCGTTGCTCTTCGGCCACGGGACCGCCGATCCGCCCGTGGTGTCGCACCCGCCGACCGAGATCACGCCCGGCGGCGGCCCCGCGTAGGCGTACGCCGCCGGGTAGAACGGCCGGCCCGCTCCGGAGGAGGTGCCCGCCGCCGCCACGACGACCTTGCCGCTGTCGAGCACCGCGTTCAACGCCGCCGCCAGCAGCGGGGACGGCTGGTCATCCGGTGTGGTGCCGCCGAGCGAGAGGTTGACCACCGGCGCCGTCAGCCTGTCGAGGTCGGCCAGGACCGGGCACAGGACCGTGTCGTCGGTCTCGCCGGTCGTGTGCAGCACGCGGAAGACCTGGACGTTCACGTCCGGCGCCATCCGGGCGACCAGGCCCGCGATGAACAGGCCGTGCCCGCCCTGGACGTCCAGGAGGAGGTCCCCGTCCGGCCCGTCGAGGGGATCGACCGGGATCGCCCCGGCCGGACCCTGCCGGAACAGCCCCACCAGGTCGGGGTGCGTGGTCTGCCACTCGGCCGGCACACCGGAGTCGACCACCGCGACCGCGGCCGGTTCCGGCTTGTCGTCCTCGTCCAGCACCAGCGCGGGGCGCTGACCCGCCATCACGGTGGCCCAGCCGTCCGGGCCGCCCTGGTAGAAGTCCAGGACGTCCACCGCGCCGACGTAGACGTGGTTGTGGTGCAGGGCGCCGCGCCGGTCGCGGATCAGGTCCACCACGTCGGTGTCGGTGAAGCCGACCCACAGCCGGTGCCCCAGACCCACCTCGCGCAACCGGGCGTTGACGTCGCCGTAGTGGGGCGTGCCGGGGTCGCGTCGCCAGTCCCGACCGGGCGGGCCCGGTGCGTAGGGCCTGCCGCCGTGCCGCTCCAGCAGCGGCCGGAGGTCGTCCTCGACCGCGGCCTCCACCAGGAGCTCGCCCGGCCGGACCAAGGCGCCGTTCACCTCCACCACCGGTGAGCGGAAACCGCGGACCCTGTTCATCGGCGTCGTCATGATCACCTCTCGGTAGGTGTGCGACGCGCGTGTGCGCGTCCGGTGGGTTAGGGGTGCCGGGCGGTCACGCTGATACATCCACGTGCCGGAGCAGTCGGGTGGCCGCGGCGCGGCTGTCCACCTGGAGCTTGCGCAGCAGGTGGTGGACGTGGTTCTTGCGCCGAGGTGATGCCGCCGCACTTGGCGAGCTTCACGTTCACCCCGTCGACCACGCCCGCCAGCGCGCGGACGTCGGCGGCGGTCGCGGCGTC
>NZ_JBFAAX010001133.1:0-1675 GCF_040639995.1 Actinosynnema sp. NPDC023658
CGTGCCCAGCAGCGCGATGGTGAGGTCCTCGCCGGTCTGGACCAGCGCCATCGCGCTGCCGTCGATCAACTCGCCGATGGAGCCGCGTCGTCGTGCACCCCGGCGACCTGGCCCTGCCGAAGCTCGGCCTGGCCGACGACGTCCACGACGAGCTGTCCCGCACCGCGGACGTGGTGTTCCACGCCGGCGCCACGGTGAACTGGTTGCAGCCCTACACCGCGCTCAAGCCCGCGAACGTCACGGGCACCGAGGAGGTGCTGAGGCTCGCCGCCGCGCACCGCACCGTGCCGGTGCACTTCGTCTCCTCCACGGGCGTGTTCGACCAGCCGGTGACGCCGGGCGTGCCGCTGGGGGTGGACGACATCCCCGGCCCGCCGGAGGTGCTGTCCAACGGCTACCGCCAGTCCAAGTGGGTGGCCGAGCGGATCATCGACCGGGCCCGCGGCCGGGGGCTGCCGGTGTCGGTCTACCGGGTGGACGTGGTGTCCGGAGACCAGGTCAACGGCGCCTGCCAGACCAAGGACTTCGTGTGGCTCGGGCTGAAGGGCATCCTGCAGAGCCGCGCCGTGCCCGCGGGCCTGGCCGGCCTGTTCCACCTGGTGCCGGTCGACTACGCGAGCGCGACGATCACCCACCTGGCCACGCGGCCGGAGGCGGCGGGCCGGACGTTCCACCTGTCCAACCCCGACCCGGTCACCTACCGGGAGATGATCGCCCACCTGCGCGACCTGGGGCACGCGGTGGTCGAGCTGCCGTGGCCGGAGTGGTGCGCCCGCGTGCGCGCCGACCGGGACAACGCCCTGCAACCGCTGCTCGACTCGTTCGAGGCCATCGCGGCGATGGGCGAGGGCGCCTACCCCGACTTCGACGTCTCCGACACCCGGGAGGCGCTGGAGGGCAGCGGCATCACGTGCCCGCCGATGACCGCGACGTTGTTCGCCAAGTACGTCGGATTCTTCACCGACGCGGGCTACTTCCCGCGCGCGGACGCCGAGAACCTGCGTTAGGAGAGACCGTGGGCAAGATCAGAGTCCTGTTGACCGGTGGGCCGCCGACCCTGCGCGAGGCCGACCGCATCCACTTCGTCGCAGACCTGGGCGACAAGGTCAAGATCCCCGCCGGGAACGGCTACGAGCACTTCAGCGCGAGCGGTGAGTCGCGCACCGTCGACAACCTCGAACTGCCGGTGTTCGCCTGGTGCGGCCGGACGAAGATCGCCGAGTAGGAGTCCCGATGACGACCGAACCGCTCCGGGTGCACGACGTGCCGACCGACGACCTGACCAAGCAGACCGACCTGTTCCTGCGCGCGTTCAACTCCGGCGACCACGCCACGATCGAGCGGATGTACAGCCCGGACGCCGTGTCGGTCTGGAAGCCGGGGGAGGAGCCGGTGGCCGGCGACGAGCGGCGGGCCAACGTCGCGGAGTTCCTGGCCTTCGGCGTGCCGATGCGGGCCCGCACCAAGGGCATCTACGTCAACGGCGACATCGCCCTGCTCATCGTGGACTGGGCCATCCGGGGCACGTCCCGCGCGGGTGAGCCGATCGACCTGTCCGGCACCGGCACGGACGTCCTGCGCCGGGGCCGTGACGGCCGGTGGCGCTACGTCATCGACAACGCCTATGGCGGCTCGGACGCCTGACCCCCGCGCCGTCGCCGCGGACCGCCCCGGC
>NZ_JBFAAX010001134.1:0-1673 GCF_040639995.1 Actinosynnema sp. NPDC023658
GCTGCTCGTCCGCGGTGAGGTTGGAGTAGCGGGGCGAGCCCACCGGTCCCTGCTGGGACAACCTGCGATGGTGTCGAGCGGGGCGTCCGTGCCGCAGATCACCAGACCGCCGGCGCGGTGCACCCTCAGCACCGCGTCGACCCAACCGGCGAGGACGTCCCGCGAGAACGTCGAGCTCGGCGTGCCGGCGGACTCGGCGTCCGCGACGTACCGGTCGTACTCCCACGGCGGGAACAGCACGCGGGAGCGTTCGTCGGTCACCAAGGACTTGTCGTCGGCGTAGAGGGCGTGGGAGTGGAACAGGGTCGGCGTCACCGACATGCCGGAGCGCACGAACAGCTCCACCACGTCCTGGTAGGCCCGCCCGGTGCGGCTGATCGTGTGCGAGTAGCCGAGCCGGTTCGTGGCGCCGACGTGCTCCATGCCGTCCATGCCCACGGACGCGGCGGGGTACAGGTAGTGCGACGACAGCGGGACACCGGCGCGGTGCGCGGCCCGCACGGTCTCCCGCTGGAGCTCCACGGGCAGCCGCACGTACGTCTTCACCATGTCGTAGTCGAGTTCGAGCGCCCGCTTGAGCTCCAGGTCGAGCTGGGCGCGCGACAGCGTGGGCCGCATGAAGTTGTAGTAGACGCGCGAGCCGTCGATCGCCTCGCCGGTGGCGAAGTACCGCGGCCCCACCAGGGTGCCCGCCTCCAGCGCCTCCCTGGTCTCCAGCATCTGGTAGACCGGGTCGCCCGGCGAACGGGTCGTCGTGATGCCGTAGGAGAGCCACAGCCTGCCCTGCCGCGCGCCCCACTGGCGGCCGCGCAGGTGCCAGTGGTTGTGGGCGTCGACCAGTCCGGGCATGGCGACGAGGTCGCGCGCGTCCACCACCCGCTCCCCCGCCGCCGCGCGGTGCGGCCGGATCTCCTGCACCCGGCCGTGCTCCAGGACGATGTCGACGTCGTGGCGGAGGTCCGCGCCCTCCCCGTCCCACACCGCGCCGGCGTGGATGACGGTGCGGGACGGCGGTGCCGCCTTGCGCCAGGAGAAGTCCAGGCGGATGGTGCGCGGCTGCCCTCCGTCGAGGCGCACCCGGCGCAGCACCCCGTTGCACAGGTACACCAACGCGTCCGGGCCGCACCACGTCGGGGAGTCGGTCACCTCGTGGGTCACCTGGCGCGGGTCGCCCAGGAACCGGCCCGCCGCGTCGACCGCGACGACCCAGGCCACGCTCTCCACGACGAACGCCAGGTGACCGCCGTCGGGCGACCACACCGGCCCGTCGTCCCCGCGGGTCGCGATCGAGCGGAACGGCATCGGCTCGGTGTAGCGCAGCTCGCCGGTGCCCAGGTGCACGGTGAGGACCTGGCTGGTGCCCTCGCGGAAGCGGCGGGAGAACGGCTTGACGGCGGCCAGCGCGAGCACGGTGCCGTCAGCCGACCAGGTCGGCCTGCCGGGCTGGAACAGCGCGGGCGTGACCTGCCTGCGGCTTCCCGCGGCGATGTCGAGGACCCACACCGCGCCGTCCTGGTCCACGTAGGCGACCTGCTTGCCGTCCGGGGAGAACCGCGGCGTCGTCTGCGCCCCCGCGACCGCGCCGCCCAGCGCGGAGTCCTCGCCGGTCACCAGGTCGCGCACCCGCAGCGCGGCAACGCCCTGGCGGTCGCTGGAGTACACGATGGACCGGC
>NZ_JBFAAX010001135.1:0-1672 GCF_040639995.1 Actinosynnema sp. NPDC023658
GAACACCGCGACCCGCTCGTCCGGACCGGCCGCCAGCTCGTCGACCACCTGCCGCGCCTCGGCGGTGTCCCCGGCCAGCGCGAGCAGCCACGCGCGCACCGCGTTCAGCCGGTTGGCCCAGGTGGGGTTGGCGCGGGCCGTGTCGTCCAGCAGGGCGCACGCCTGCTCCGTGCCGAACGCCCCGGACGGGCCGAACGCCAGCACGAACGCCCGCGTGAGCACCCGCGCCTCGACCGGCTCCGCCCCGGTGTCGTCCAGGAACCGCAGGGCCTCGGCGGCCCGGCCGCGCAGCAGCAGCACCTGCGGCCACACCAGGGAGACCGCCTCCTCCTCGCCGGCCAGCAGCGCGAGGCGGCACAGCTGGTCCAGCGGGTCCAGCGCCAGCTCGCGCCACGCGTGGGCGACCGCCGCGCGCAGCCGCGCCCGGCCCCGCTGGTCCAGCTCGACGCCGTGCCGGAACGCCCCGGCCAGCACCAGCCCCCGGTCACCGGGCCGCACCCCGGCGCGCAGCGCGCCCGCCGTCAGGTAGCGCCGCAGCAGGGCCGGGTTGCCGTCGGTCGCGGCCCGCAGCGCCTCGGCGGTCGCCTCGTCCACCGGGCCGTCGAGCGCGGCCGACACCAGCGCGACGACCTCGGACCCGGACAGCGGCGGCAGGTCCACGCGTCGGAAGCCCGGCTCGTAGCGCAGGCAGTCCAGCGGGTCCTGGCCCGCGTCGGTGGCGAGGGTGAGGATGAGCGGCCCGCCGGTGCGCACGTGCAGCGCCCGCAGCACCTGGACGGTGGCGTGGTCGGCGAGGTGCGCGTCGTCCAGCAGCACCACGGGACGGCGCCCGTCGGCGTGCTTCTCCAGCGCGTCGGTCACCGCCTCCAAGCCGCCGGCGCGCGGCACCGGCAGGTCTGCGGGCAGGTGGTCGCGCAGGGTCGCCAGGTGGCCGCGGGCGCCGCGCAGGGCGATCAGGGCGTCGGTCCGCTCGTCCACCAGTTGCGCGGCCAGCTCCAGCGCGGTCGTCCGGCCCGACCCCGTTTCGCCGGCGAGCACCAGCGGCCCCGGGCGGGCCGCGGTCAGCGCCTCCGCCAACAGGTCGGGCAGGCCGGCGCGTGCGATCAATCGCCAGGACATCGGTGATCTCCTTCCGCGGGGCGGCGCTCGGCCGCCGTGCTGCTCCCCGGCAGCGGAACTCCACTTCGGTGCGATGTGCACCGCTACACCGGTCATCGTGCCCACAGTTCATTCGCGACGCATTCAGCTAACAGAGTCCCGGGTGATCTCCGTCAGCACATCCGTATTCCGTCAACTTTCCTCCAGGGATACTCTGGTGCGCGTTTCACCCCACTAGCCCAAAGCCGTCACGCCGGGTGTCCGGATCGGTTTCCCGCAGCCAGGCTGGTACTCGGAGTTCCCGGATAAACGCTTGCTGTATCGAATTCCCGACGGCACGTGGAATGGATTTCGGCTCGACTCGGGGAGGCGGCGGCCGGCGGAGTGCCGGCCGCGGTGGCAGGGAGACGTGGATGGACGTCGGATCCGGCGTGGGCGCCGTGGTGCGCGCCGTGGTGGTGGTGCTCGGCGCCGTCGTGCTGTTCGCGGTGGCGATCGCCGCCGTGCGGGCGGCGTCGGCGGTGTCGGGTGGCTCGCCGGCGGTGCGCCGGCTGGTGCGGTGGACGGCCGCGGC
>NZ_JBFAAX010001136.1:0-1670 GCF_040639995.1 Actinosynnema sp. NPDC023658
ACGGCGGTCAGCACCGTGACGGCGTTGCCGCGCTCGCCGTGCTCGACCAGCAGGCCGCGCAGCGTGTCGGAGTCCAGCAGCGGCACGTCGCCGTACTGCTGGAGCCGCTGGCCGAGTTGGCGACAGGGGTCCGCGCGGTGGCTGCGGGCGAACGGCGCGCGCACGTGCCCGGCAGCAGCGGGCCGCCGGAGGTGCGTGAGCTGTCGGAGTCGTTCAACCGGATGTCCGACGCCGTGACGGAGGCCGCCGACCAGCAGCGGCGGCTGATCGCGGACGCCTCGCACCAGCTGCGCAACCCGATGGCCGCGCTGCGGCTGCGCATGGACACGTTGAGCGGTCAGGTCAAACCGGAGGGCGTGCGCGCGTACGCGGCGGGCGTGGCGGAGATCGAACGGCTGGAGTCGCTGCTGGACGGTCTGCTGGCGCTGGCGTCGGCGGAGAGCGCGGCCACGGAGGTCGCGGCGGGCGGGCGTGAGCCGGAGCTGGCCGACCTGGGCGCGGTGGCGGTGGACCGGGCGGGGTTCTGGCAGGTGCCGCTGCCGGCGACGCCCGCGCTGGCGGTGCTGGTGCGCTGCCCCGAGTCGGACCTCGCCCAGGTGCTGGACGTGCTGCTGGACAACGCGGTCAAGTACGGCGGCGCGGTGCGGGTGTCGCTCGGCGCGGACCGCGCGGCGGGGGTCGGGTGGGTCGAGGTGCACGACGACGGTCCGGGGCTGACCGGGGAGGAGCTCGCGCTGGCCACGTCGAGGTTCTGGCGCGGGCGGTCCGGGCAGCCCGGCACGGGGCTGGGCCTGGCCATCGCGGACCAGCTGGTCAAGGCCCGGCAGGGCGTGCTGGCGCTGTCGTCGGTGGACGGGTTCACCGCCCGCGTCACCCTGCCCTTGGAGCCCGCGCTGTGAACCGGCGGGTGTTCCTGCTCGGGCTGCTGGCCGCCGGGTGCACGACCGGCACGCCGTCGGGTGAGCTGACCATCGCGGCCGGTGAGCGCGGCGGCATGTACTTCGACTTCGCCACCCTGCTGGCCGAGCAGCTGGTCGACGTGCGCGGGCGGGCGCTGGAGACCGAGGGCAGCCTGGCGAACCTGGCGCTGCTGGCGTCGGGTGCGGCGCAGGTCGCGCTGACCCTGGCCGACTCCGCCCGGGTCGCGGACCCCGCGCTGGAGCTGCGCGCGTTGGGCCGGGTGTACGAGAACTACCTGCAACTGGTGGTGCGCGAGGACGACCCGGCGCGGGTGCCCGCCGACCTGGCCGGGCGGACCGTGTCGCTGGGTGCGGAGGGCTCGGGGGCGTCGTTGTCGGGTGAGCGGATGCTGGTCGCGCTCGGTCTGCGCTCGTCCGTGCGGGTGGAGCACTTCAAGCTGTCGGACGCGGCGCAGGCGTTGGTGGAGCGGCGGGTCGACGCGCTGCTGTGGTCGGGTGGTGTGCCGACGCCGACGTTGTCCGGGGTGCCCGGCATCCGGCTGCTGCCGTTGGCCGAGCTGGTGGCGCCGCTGCGGGCGGCGTACGACTCGGTGTACGAGCAGGTGGCCGTGCCGGTCGACGTCTACGGCGCGACCCGCGAGGTGCCGACGATCGGTCAGGTTGGTCAACATCCTGGTCATGTCGGTACATCCCGTCGCAAGAAGGGCAGGGGGAGGACGTCAGAGCCACTGGTTGCGACGGAATATTCGG
>NZ_JBFAAX010001137.1:0-1668 GCF_040639995.1 Actinosynnema sp. NPDC023658
GGCGCAGCTGATCGGGTCCGGGTTGAGCGCGGTGAGCTGCATCTTGGCCGGTTCGGTGGCGAACGTGCCGGTGGTGATCGACCCCAGCAGCACGATCACGATGTTCGCGCCGACCCGGCTGGAAGTCCTGTTGTAGGAGTACGTGGTGGGCGCGACGGCCGGATCGGTCCAGGTGAACGTCCGCGTTCCGCTGCCCTGGTAGAAGAGCTGGGTGCAGCTGTAGTCCGGCAGCGTCGCGGTCTCGGTGTAGGAGCCGGTGGTGGCGGCGCCGTCGGTGCAGTTGAACAGCTGGCCCTTGACGGTGACCGTGACCGTCTTCGGGGTGTTGGTGACCGGTTGGCTGAAGGACACCACTTCGTTGTCCAGGCACACCTGCCCGGCGTCCGCCTGAGCCGCCGGCGCCGCGCCGGACAGCGCCGCGGACGCCACCAGGCAGGCGGCGGCGACGCGTGCGAAGGCTTTGATCCCGTTCATCCACGGACCCCCTCGGGTGTCGGACCGGCGGTGTCCGGGAGGACGGTGCCGGACCTCGATCGATGACACGCTGCACATCGCCGCGTTCCACGACCGCGTTACGACACGACCACTCTGCGTCATCACGCTGGGTGGTGCGGGTTCGTGCGCTCGACCCGCACCGCGTCCGTCGACACCGCTTCCGTCAAGACCGTGCGGCCAGCGCCTGCTCCACCGTCTCGTGCAGCGTCAGCACCTGGTCCAAGGTGCTGAGGATGAGCAGCCGGCGGACCGGGTTGCCCGGGTTCACCACGACGGCGAACACCAGCCCCTCCTGCCGGGCCCGCCGTTGGGCGTAGAGCAGGGTGGTGAACCCCGCCGAGGCGCAGAACGTCACCCCGCTCAGGTCGGCGGCCAGCAGCGAGGCGCCCGTGGCCGCCGCCTCGGTCAGCGCCCGCTCCACAGCCTGCTCCACGGCCTCGGCGGTCACCCCGTCGATCTCACCGCCGACGTCGAGCACCACGGCCCGCGCGGTGGGGTGAGCCTCGACCCGCGTCCGCACCCCGTGCCCTTCCGTCGTCATCCGCCCATCCCACCACAGCTCGGGCGGATCGGCCGGGGACCGCGGTCCGCCGTGACCGTCCAGGAGGGACGGTCGGCGGGAGCACCCCCCCCCGGAGTCACGAGTGGACGGTGCGGGAGTCGAGCGGGGCGATGAAGGGCCGCACTGCGTCACGGGACGTAGACGATGCGGTCGTCCGTCCGCGCGTTCCACGTCTCGGCCACCCGGGCGAGGGGCACGGGACGCGCCCGCACGTCGATCCGGCCGGTGTGCACCGCGACGGCGATCTCCGGCAGCTCCGCGAGGAAGTCGCGGGGCGGGACGGAGCCGATGCCGCTGCCGCAGATCTGCAACCGGGACGCGCGCAGCAGGGCGGAGTGCAGGGGCGCGCTCTGACCGGCCACGGACCCGATCTGGATCCAATCCAGCGGCGCCCCGCGGTCGCGGCGGGCGGTGATCATGGCGGTCATCGCACGGGCGGCCGGCTCTCCCCACACGTAGTCGATGACGACGTCGACGTCGGCGGCGCGCTCGGCCTGGTCGAAGGTCACCGCCTCGTCCGCGCCCAGGTCGTGCAGCGCCGCGAGCCGGGAGGCGTCGCGCCCGACGGCGATCACGTGCGCGGCGCCGAACCGCTTGGCGATCTGCACGGC
>NZ_JBFAAX010001138.1:0-1667 GCF_040639995.1 Actinosynnema sp. NPDC023658
CACGACGATCGCCTCGCTGCTCGCGGGCCCGGCCGAGCGCCCGCCCGCGCCCCACTGGCTGCACGTGGAGGCGACGCCGCGCACGGAGGTGGTGCTGGCCGAGGCGCTGCGGCTGATCGACGACGCGGCGGGCGGCGACACGTCGCTGACGGCGCGCGGCACCGACTCCCACCACCAGGTCCGCCGGCTGCTCTGCGCGACGAACATCGCGGCCAACCTGGACCGGCTGACCTCCAGGGCGCTGGTGGACAACGGTCTGCGGTACGACCGCCGGGTCACCGACCGGGTCGGCGCGCTGGGCGTCTCCGTCGAGCTGGCGGCGCCCCGCCTGGTGACGCTGTCCGACGACTCCGAGGCGGAGAACTCGCTGACCGGTGGTTCGTACAGCGTCGGCCTCGACGCGACGAGCCACGCGGTGGACCTCATCGTCAACACCGGCGCCAACGCGCGACCCAGCGGCACCCAACCGCAGGGTCTCGGCGGCGCGAACGCGCTGGTCCAGTGGGCGCCGTGGCAGCGGATGTGGATCGACGCCAACCTGGTCGTCGGCCTGGTGGACCGCAACCGCATCACACCGCCCGACAAGCGCTCCGCGCTGGTGGCGTTCGAGGCCCGCTACCGCCTCGTCGCGGAGAGCCGCAACAGCAACACCCTGCACGACGGCGCGCTGGGTCGGTCGGGCGCGGTCGTCGAGCTGCCGGACGGCGTGTTCCTCCGGGTCGAGGAGCGGGTGGCGGTGCAGCTCGGTCTGCTGGAGGCCGTGGAGGGCGGACCTGCCGCACCGAGCGGCGCCCACGTCCTCCGACCGCCCCGGATGCTGCGCCCGGGCAGCCCGGGCACGCCCGCGCTGGGACTGGTCGAGCCCGGTGTGCAACCGGAGCTGTCGGGCGCGGTGTGGGACCTGGTCGAGGAGGTCGACCGGCGCACGAAGACGGTCATGGGCCACCGCCTGCTGCCGGAGTCGGTGCTGGACGACCTGATGAACAACCTCCAGCGCCTGACGCACTTCTCCTCCCCGAACAGCGTGCTCGCCCTGCTCGACACCGCGCTGGACGGCGGTGTGCCGCTGCTGCTGCACCAACCGGGGCGCGCCGTGGGCAAGAAGACCTACCAGGTGACGTTGCACGCCCACCTCGACGAAGAGCCGCGGTTCGTCGACGTGGTCAACGACGGCGTCAGCATCGAGCACGCGCTCGTCGACATCCGCAAGCGCGTCAAGGCCCAGGGCCGGGGCAGCAGTTGGAACGCGCTGCTGCGCACGCCCTTCGCCCACGCCTTCGACACCGAGGAGGGCCGCCCGGCCGACCTGGTGGGCGCGATGCCCACCGCGGGGGTCGGCGGCGCCAGCCGGACCGTGGCCGCGGACACCACGTCCGACGAGGTCATCCGCCTGCGCGGGGTGGGCGGCGTGATGGCCCTCTACGAGCTGCCCGTGCGGTTCGAGCTGGTGGTGGAGAAGGGCGACGACGTCGTCAGCCGGGTCAGCGGTCCGCCGCGCGACCTCGTGCTGCGCACCCAGGCCGACGCCGTGACGAGCACCGCCGACGACCGGGCGCCGTTCCACTCCGGGATCGTCGGCCGGCCGGCCGGGGAGGGCGTGCCCGCCGCCATCCGGCGGGGGCGGGGCTCGGGGGGTCCGGCCCGGCCCGGCCGCGCGTCGGTGGAAG
>NZ_JBFAAX010001139.1:0-1666 GCF_040639995.1 Actinosynnema sp. NPDC023658
CTCGTCGGCCTGGTGGGCCGCCGAACGACGGGATCGGACGGCTCGCCAGCCGACGAACAGCAGCACGGCGAGCACGGGGATGGACCAGAACGCGATCCGCTCGGCGGGACCGGCGAACGCCATCAGCACGATGACGAGCGCGAGGAACGCCAGCGTCGCCCAGCCGGTGTAGGGCGCACCGGGCATCCGGTAGGCGGGTCGCTCGACCTCGCCGCGCAGCGCGGCCCGGCGCAGCCGCAACTGGCAGAGGATGAGCGTGGCCCAGGTCGCGACCACGCCCAGCGAGGCGACGGCGATCGCGATGTCGAACGCCTCCTTGGGCACCAGGTAGTTCAGGACCACCCCGAACAGGTAGGCGCCGGACGTGAACAGGATCCCGCCGAACGGGACGTGCCTGCGGTTCATCTTCGCCGCGAACGCGGGGGCCTCGCCGTGCTGCGCCAGCGAACGCAGGATGCGACCGGTGGAGTAGAGGCCGGAATTGCACGACGAGAGCGCGGCGGTGAGCACGACCGCGTTCATCACGTCACCGACGCCGGCGATCCCGAGTGCGGAGAACACGGTGACGAACGGGCTTTCCGCGCCGCTGTACGAGTTCCACGGCAACACCATGGCGAGCAGCAGCACGGAGCCGACGTAGAACACGCCGATCCGGTAGACGACGCCGTTGATGGCCTTCGGCAGCACCTCGCGCGGATTGGCGGTCTCCCCCGCCGCGATGCCGACGAGTTCGATGGCCGAATAGGCGAAGATGACCGCCTGGAGGGTCATCAGCGCGATGCCGATGCCGGCCGGGAACATGCCGCCGTGCGCGACCAGGTTGTGCACGCCCGCTTCGCTGCCGCCGACGTCCGCGCGGCCGACCACCAGCGCGACACCGGTGAACAGGAACACCACGATCGCGGTGACCTTGATGACGCTGAACCAGAACTCCAGCTCACCGAACAGCTTGACCGACAGCAGGTTCACCGCGACCAGGAAGCCGAGCGCGACCAGCGCGGTGACCCACTGGGGCAGGTCCGGCAGCCACCGGTGCACGTAGATGGCCACCGCGGTGATCTCCGCGATGCCGGTCATCGCCCAGTTCACCCAGTACATCCAGCCGGAGGTGAAACCGGCCCACGGTCCGATGAACTCGCGGGCGTATTCCACGAAGCTGCCCGCGGTGGGCCGGTGCAGCACCAATTCACCGAGCGCGCGCATCACGAAGAACGCGGCGAGGCCGCACAGCGCGTAGGAGAAGACGAGTGACGGGCCGGCCTGGGCGAGTTTGCCGCCGGCACCCAGGAAGAGCCCGACACCGATGGCGCCGCCGATGGCGATCATCTGCACCTGGCGCTTGGAGAGCGCTTTGGTGTAGCCGTCGGCGTCGGGCTCCGCGACCGTCTGCTCTTTCATGGTGGCCGAACGTTAGTGGCTCGCCACGCGCTCCCGGAAATCGCTTGAGGAAGACTTGATGTAATCCTCTTCACAAGGTCGGGAGAGGGCCTGGTCGAGGTCGTCCCAGATGTCTTCGACGTCCTCCAGGCCGACGCTGAGGCGCAGCAGGGCGGCGGGCACGCCGGACGCCTCGCGCGCGGCGTCGGGCACCAGCCGGTGGGTGAGCGCGGCCGGGTGCTCGATCAGGGTGTCGACCGAGCCGAGGCTCACCGCGGGCGTGACGAGC
>NZ_JBFAAX010001140.1:0-1665 GCF_040639995.1 Actinosynnema sp. NPDC023658
GACCCGGCGCGACCGGTGGATCACCTGATGTCGAACCCGCCGAAGGCGTTGACGCCGGTGTGCTCGACCCGCACGTACCCGCCGGTGATGTTCTGGAGGGCGACCTCCGCGGCGTTGAGGCTGTGCGGCATCCGGTTGGCGGCGGCGTCCCACTTGCTCTTGGCGACCTGGTACTGGTCGCGGGACGGGCCGTCCCACTCCTGCAGCGTGCTCATGACCTGCTCGTGCATCTCGGCCAGCTTGGTGCGGAGCCGCGTGCTGATCTCGGCCATCTGGTCGCGGGCCTGGTCGGCCATGCGCTGGTCAAAGGTGTAGCTCGTCACGTCGTGGTCTCCTTCGCGCGCGGTTCGTCAGATGCCCAGGCCGGGGCCGGTGGGGATGGCGGAGGCGATCTGGACGTTGCCGTCCTCGCCGCGGGTGGTGGTGACCGCGTGGTCCTGCACCAGGTTGATCATGTCGCCCAGCGCCTTGATGATCACCGAGCAGTCCTCGAACCAGTTGTTCATGGAGGTCCGGTACGCGTTGTACGCGTCGCCGCGCCAACTGGCGCGGAGGACGTCCAGCGTCTCCTCGACGCTCTGCACACCTCGCGACGCGAGGTTCTGCGTCTCCTGGAACAACCCTGCGGCCCGCAGCATGCCTGGGGTGGTGGTGGAAATCGGTGCATTCATGGGCTTCCCCTTGATGGATGTGCGATAGATCCACGCGCCGGACGGCGCCGCGATGCACCGATCCAGTTTTGGCAGCCACGACCCGGCGGAGCAGGTGCCGTCACCCGGCGGTGCCCAAAAGTCCGACCAGGAGTGCGCAGACAGGCGGCCCGCCCATCAAGTTCCGCTCAAGCGGGGTGAAATAGGATCGCGATCTCGGCTAGATGGCATCCCGCACGTGTCGCCGCCAGGGGCGGCGCCTATCGGAGAGGCCCAGTGGTGGAGGACTTGAGCGGTCGGCTGCGGGTGGAGGTGCTGGGACCGCTGCGCGTGTGGCTGGACGACCGCGAGGTGCCGCTGGGCTCGAACCGGCAGCAGGCCGTGTTCGCGGTGCTCACCGGGCACCCCGACCAGGTGGTGTCGCAGCGGGCGCTGATCACCGGTGTGTGGGGCTCCTCGGCGCCCGCCAGCGCCACGGGCAACCTGCACACCTACCTGTCGGGCCTGCGCCGCGCCCTGGGTCCGGCGCGGGACGCGCTGGTGTCGGGCTCCGACGGCTACTCCCTGCGGCTGGACCGCTCCGCGCTGGACAGCGAGGTGTTCGACCGCACCCGGCTGGAGGCGGAGGGCCGGTACGCCGCGGGTGACCTGCCCGGCGCCGTCGCCCTGCTCGACGAGGCGCTGGAGCTGTGGTCGGGCGAGGGTTACGCCGGGTTGCGCAGCCCCTTCGCCGAGCAGGCCCGCCGCAGGTTGGCGGCCCTGCGGCTGGAGGCGATGCGACTGCGGGCCCGGGCGCGGCTGGAGGCGGGCGAGCACACCGGCCTGGTCACCGAGCTCACCTCGCTGGTGCGCCTGCACCCCCTGGACGAGTCGTTGCGCGAGCTGCTGATGCTGGCGCTGCACCGCGGGGGCAGGCACGCCGAGGCGCTGGAGAGCTTCCGCGAGGCGCGCACGGCCCTGGCCCGGGAGGGGCTGATCCCCGGGCAGGCGCTGCGCGACCTGCAGCAGGTCGTCC
>NZ_JBFAAX010001141.1:0-1665 GCF_040639995.1 Actinosynnema sp. NPDC023658
GTTCCGACTCCTCGTCGGCCGCGGCGTCGGCGTAGGGCCGGTCGAGGTAGAGCACCGTGTTGGACGACACGAGCACCGGCACACCGGCCGCGGCCGCCGCCGGCACGTCCCCCGGCGCGAGCGCGAACATCCGGCCCGCGTCCTCGATCACCGGGTGCAGCGCGGCCGGCGCCCGTTCCTTGAGCCGCTCGGTGTCGAAGGAGTTGTCCGGTCCGATCCAGTACTGCAGCACGTCGTCAGCGTCCAGGCACCCGGCGCGGGCCGCTTCCTGCCAGGCCACGACCCGCTTGCCTCGGGACCGGAGCAGGGCGTGCGCCCCCTGGACGAACCGGCGGTACGCCTCCGCCGGCATGCCGAACGGCTCGTCGGCGCCCAGGTGCACGAACGGCCCCGGCGCGAGGTCGACCAGGTCGGTCAGGACGTCACGGGCGAACGCCGCCGCCTCGGGGACGTCCGGGTCGAGGTAGCACACGTACGGGTGCACCGGTTCGGTGTCGCCGCGCAGCTCGGGGTAGGCGGCGAACGCGGCGGCGACGTGGCCCGGCACGTCGAACTCGGGGACCACGGTGACGTAGCGCTCCGCTGCGTGGGCGATGATCCGGGCGAGGTCGTCCCGCGAGTAGGAGTCGGCCCCGTCGCCGGTGAGCGCGGGACGGCTGGGCACCTCGGCCCGCCACGCCTGGGTGTCGGTGAGGTGCAGGTGCAGGACGTCCAGCTTGTACCAGGCCAGGAGGTCGACGACCCGGCAGATCTCCGCGGGGGTGGAGTAGTGGCGCGCGACGTCGAGGGACAGGCCGCGCCACGCGTAGGCGGGTCCGTCCTCGATCACGGTGACGGGCACCGAGGACGATCCCGCGGTGGTCTCGACGAGCTGGAGCAGCGTGGTGAGCCCCCGGAACGCAGCCTCGTCGCTCGCGGCCTCCAGGAGCACCCCGTCGGGGCGGGTGGTCAGCCGGTGCCGTTCGTCGGCCGGCGCCGCGCGGGGGTCGACGCCGTCCGGCGCGGGCAGGTGCGCCAGCCCCAGCGCGTCCGGGTCGTCCACGACGATCGTGAGGTGCGCGGTCGCGATCGAGGCCGCCCGGACGTCGAGGCCGTGCAACCGGTCCGCCCACGTCCGGAACCAGTCCGTCACGCCCGGGGCGAGGCCGGGCGGCACGGCGATCTCCACCACGGGCCCGAGCGGGACGCGGCCCGCGGTCGTGACCCGGGCCGGGAAGGGCACCAGGGGGAGGGGTGCGGTCATGCTGACTCCTCGGTTCGCCGTCGGGCCAGTGCGGCCCGCCGGGCGCGTTGGGCGGTGGGGTCGGCCACGGGGGCCGACAACAGCAGGCGTTGCGTGTACGGGTGGCGGGGCGCCGTGGTGACCTGCGCGGCGTCCCCGGACTCGACGATGTGACCGCGGTGGATCACGTTGACCCGGTGGCTCATGTACCGCACCACCGACAGGTCGTGCGAGACGAACAGGTAGGCCACCCCGGTCTGCCGCTGGATCTCCAGCAACAGGTCCAGGACCGTGCGCTGGGTGGTGAGGTCCAGCGCGGACACCGGTTCGTCGCACACGATGAGCTCGGGCCCGATCGCGAGCGCGCGGGCGATCGCGATGCGCTGCCGCTGCCCGCCGGAGAACTCGCGCGGCAGCCGGTGCGCCGCGTCGGCGGGCAGGGC
>NZ_JBFAAX010001142.1:0-1660 GCF_040639995.1 Actinosynnema sp. NPDC023658
GCCACAGAGGTGTTCCTGCGCGCCGACGTCAGCGCCATCGACACCGCCGTGGCGAAGCTGTACACGAGCGAGACCTGCCAGCAGGTCGGGCACGAGGTCCTGCGCCGCTGGCGGACGCTCGCGAAGCGGCCCGGTCTCGACGACCTCGTCCGGGAGGAGCTGTTCTCCGGGCTCACCGAGTCGCCGGGCCTCACCCTGTCGGCGGGCACGTCGGAGATGATGCTGTCCACCATCGCCGCGGACCTCAAGGAGGACTACGGCCGGCGCTGCCTGCAGATCCTGCACGGGTTCGGCGGTGAGCTGGTCGACACCGTCGTCGAGGTCCTGGACCCGGTGGGCGCGCGCATCAAGGCCGAACCCCTGTTCGCCTACTCGACGACGCGCCGCGCCGCGTTGGCGGACGCGTTGGCGGAGTTCGGCTTCGACCGCGTGGAGCTGCCGGAGGACGAGGGCGGCCTCGGGCTCGGCCTCACCGTCGGGTGCGCGATCGGCATGAGCCTGGGCTACCTCGGCTACGAGAACGGCTACCGGCCCTGCCGGCTCGCGGACCCCGACCCGGCCGGGAGCGGCGCGGACGCGTGCGACGACCACCCGGAGGCCCTCGACTGCCGGGTGCGCCACGCGGCGTACGTGCTGGGGCTCGGGATCGGGCTGTTCCGGACCGCTTGGGAGCACGCCTCCACCCGGGAGCAGTTCGGTCGGCACCTCGTCGACTACGACGCGCTGGTGTTCCCGCTCATCCGCGGCTACGCCGAGCTGCAGGCGCTGTGCAAGCGGCTGCACGAGATCGCGGACACGATCGCGGACCTGGACGAGGCGGTGGTCCGGCGGTTCGAGCTGGTCGAGCAGGACGCCTTGGTGCGGGTCGTGCGCAGCTCGATGCAGGTCCTGGGCGCCCAGGGCATCACGGCTTGGTCGATCGCGTCGCGCTTCTACCTGCGGTGCGCCGAGAACATCGGACCGGTCGACCAGCGCCACGAAGAGGAGGTGGTCCGATGCGCGTCGCCCTCGATGGCCCCGGGTCGTCGGATGTGACTTCACCCGGGCTCTACGACGAGTCGCAGTACTCGTCGCGGAACATGCACCCCGTCTGGCAGGCCCTGCGCGAGGCGGGCGACCTGCACCACGAGCGGACGCCCGACGGCGAGGAGTTCTTCGCGGCGACGCGGTACGCGGACGTCCGCGGCGTCCTGGCCGACCACGGGACGTTCTCGTCGGCGTACAGCACCATGCTCAGCGTCCGCGGGGACGGCGACGTGGCGGCGGGCGCGGCGATCCACCTGACGGACCCGCCGCTGCACCCCGAGATCAAGCGCATCTTCACCCCGCTGATGACCGTGCCCGCGGCGCAACGCCTGCGGCAGGGGATCGTCGAGCGCATGGGTGAGCTGTTCGACTCCCTCCGCGGCCGGGAGTCGTTCGACTTCTGCGAAGCCATGATCACCCTGCCGATGACGGTCACGGGCACGGTGATGGGCATCCCGGAGAGCGAGTGGCCGGTCACCGGGCGGGCGACCGTGCAGGCGATGGGCGGAGCGGACGTCGCGCAGTCGGAGCGCGCGCGCCGGTTCAGCCTCTTCGAAGCGCACACGACGATCATGACGGTGCTCGGTGAGGTGCTGGAGGCGCAGCCGCCCGCCGACTCGGTGAGCGGCCGGTG
>NZ_JBFAAX010001143.1:0-1660 GCF_040639995.1 Actinosynnema sp. NPDC023658
GTGCTGCGGCGGATCACGGTGTGGGTGTTGGTGGTGGGTGTCGTGGGTGCGGTGGGCTCGGCGGTGTTGGGTCCGTGGGCGGTGCGGGTGTTCTTCGGCGCGGAGGAGGGCTTGTCGTCGGGGTTGATGGGTGCGTTGGGGGTGGGGACGATCCTGCTGATGGTGGCGCAGGTGTTGCAGCCGGCGTTGATCGCGCTGGGCGCGCGGTCCGCGATCACCGGGTCGTGGGTGGTGGGGACGGTGGTGTTGTTGGCGGTGCTGGTGTTGCCGGGGTCGCCGGTGGTGGTGGCGACGGCGGCGCAGTTGGCGGGTCCGTCGCTGGTGGTGGTCGGCATGGGGGTGGGTCTGGCGCGTCGGTTGGCGCGGTTGGGCGCGGCCCAGGCCGTGTGAGTCGCCGGGTGCCGGGCACGAGGCGTGTCGGGCACGGCGGTGTCGGGCACCCAGCGGGGTGAGCCGTGGGGGACGGGGTGTGTGCCGGACCGCGGGTGTCGGCCGCAGGTTCACCCGATGGTGACGATTTGACCTGGTCGTGCGACGGGGGCGTGGGCGCGTTCGGTGGCCTGGGCGGTGGTGAGGGTGTGGCCGACGTGGGTGAGCAGCAGGTGGTGGGCGCCCTGGGCGGCCGCGGCGGCGTCCTCGGGGGAGCAGTGGTGGGGTCCGGTGCCGTCGGCCTCGCAGAGGAACAGGTCCGCGCCGTCGGCCAGCCGGTCCAGGGCGGGGCACGGGCCGGTGTCGCCGGAGTAGGCGAAGACGGTGTCGGCGTGGGTGGCGCGCAGGCCGAACGCGGGCAGTCCGTGGTCCACGGCGTGGCTGGTGAGGGTGAGGTCACCGATGTCGGCGCGGTGGCCGTCGTGCAGTTCGTGGACGACGAACGCGGCTGGGCGGGGTTGGGGGCCGCGCCGGCGAGGAAGGTCTCCAGCCGGTCGGCCAGACCGGGTGGCCCGTAGAGGGCGATGGGGGCGCGTGGTTGTTGGTCCGCGAACAGCAGCGCGTAGTAGTAGGGCAGCAGGTCTGCGGCGTGGTCGGCGTGGGTGTGGGAGATCCAGACCGCGTCGAGCAGGTCGGGGCGGTGGTGGCGTTGCAGCTCGGCGAGCGTGCCGGGGCCGGCGTCGACCCACACGGCGGTGTGCTCGGTGCGCAGCAGGTAGCCGGAGCAGGGGTTGCCGGGGCGCGGGTAGGGCGTGGCGGTGCCCAGGACGGTGAGGCGGAAGGTCACGCGACAGTGTGACCCAGCGCGGGGCGGGTGGTCACGGGGTGGTGTGGCGCAGGACGTGCACGCCCGCCGCCGTTTTCAGGTAGGCCCAGGTCGTGGCGCCGGTGGTGGCGAGGCCCACGTGGGAGGCGGAGGTGCGGGCGAGGTCGTCGGGCAGCGGCACGGCGGTCCAGTCGCGGCCGGTCCAGCGGTGGAAGGCGGGTCTGGTCTCGAAGGAGCCGCGGGTGGCGCGCACGCCCCAGGTCCAGCCGGTGTCGACGCCGTGCAGGCTGAGCCGGTCGGTGTCCTCGGGCGGTGCGACGGCGGTCCAGCGGGTGCCGTCCCAGCGGTGCACGCGCAGGCCTTCGGTGTCGCGGACGTGGCCGAGCCACACGTCGTCGGGTGCGGCGGCGGCGAGTCGGGCGACGTGGCCGCGGTCCAGGCGGGGTCCGGGGACCTCGGTCCAGG
>NZ_JBFAAX010001144.1:0-1660 GCF_040639995.1 Actinosynnema sp. NPDC023658
GGGTGAGCTGTTCATCGGCGGCGCGCTGGTGGCCCGCGGCTACCACGACCGGCCGGGCCTGTCCGCGCAGCGGTTCCTGCCCGACCCGTTCGGCGCTCCCGGCGCCCGCATGTACCGCACGGGCGACCGGGTGCGGTGGGTCACCATGGGCGGAGCCGACGATCGGGCGCCGGCGGCCCTGGAGTACCTGGGCCGCACCGACGACCAGGTGAAGGTCCGCGGCTTCCGCATCGAGCCGGGCGAGGTGGAGGCGGCGTTGCTGCACCACCCGGACGTGACGCAGGCCGCGGTCGTGGCCCGCGAGCACAACGGCCACCACCGGCTCGTCGCCTACACCGTGGGCGCGGCCGCCGACCTGGCCGGCTGGCTCAAGGACCGGCTGCCGGACTACCTTGTGCCGTCGGCGTTCGTGGCGCTGGACGAGCTGCCGATGACGCCGAGCGGCAAGGTGGACCGGCGGGCGCTGCCCGCGCCGACGTTCACCGACGCCGGGTACGTGGCGCCCGAGCCGGGTGTCGCGACGGCGCTGGCCGACATCTGGGCCGAGGTGCTGGGCGTGGAGCGGGTCGGCGCGCGGGACAACTTCTTCGCGCTCGGCGGCGACTCGATCCTGAGCATGCAGGTCGTGTCCCGGGCCCGGCAGGCCGGGCTGAAGCTGACCTCCAAGGACGTGTTCCTGCGCCAGACCGTCGCGGACCTCGCGCTCGCGGTCACCGAGGACGCGGGACCGGCGCACGAGACCGTCACCGGCCCCGTGCCGCTGACCCCCGTCCAGCGCTGGTTCTTCGCGGAGCACGGCCCGCTGGCGCACTTCACCATGTCGGTCGTGGTCGAGCCGGGCGACGTCGAACCCGGCCGCGTGCGTGACGCCGTGCGGGCGCTCGTCGCCCACCACGACGCGCTGCGGCTGAGGTTCACCCAGGTCGACGGGGTGTGGCAGCAGGAGGTGGCGGACGTGGAGTCCGCCGAGGTGTTCCGCCTGGCCGCCACCGACGACCTGGCCGCGGAGGCGCACCTCGCGCGGACGAGCCTGGACCTGCGGCGCGGACCGCTGCTGCGGGCGGTGCTGTTCGCGGACGGCCGGCTGTTCGTCACCGCCCACCACCTGGTGGTCGACGCGGTGTCGTGGCGGATCATCCTGGAGGACCTGGACACCCTCCTGGCGGGCGGCGACCTCGGGCCGAAGGGCACCGCGTTCACCGCGTGGGCGCGCAGGCTCGACCGGCACGTGCTCGACGGCCGGTTCGACGACGCCCTGCCCCACTGGGCGGACGTGCCGGTGGAGGAGCCGGTGCCGACGAGGGCGGGCACCGCGCGGACGGTGTCGGTGCGGCTGGGCCGGGCCGAGACGGACGCGCTGCTGCACGCCGTGCCGGACGCCTACCGCACGCAGGTCAACGACGTGCTGCTGACCGCCCTGACCTCGGCGTTCGCCGGGCGGGCGCTGGTGGCGCTGGAGGGCCACGGCCGCGAGGAGCTGTTCGACGGCGTCGACCTGTCCCGCACGGTCGGCTGGTTCACCGCGGAGTTCCCGGTGGCGCTGGAGCTGCCGGGCGCCGGTGACCCGACGCCCGACGACTGGAGGCCCGGTGGGTGGGGGGCGGCGCTGAAGTCGGTGTATGTGCAGCTGCGCGCGGGGCCGGCCAAGGGGCTGTGCTAC
>NZ_JBFAAX010001145.1:0-1655 GCF_040639995.1 Actinosynnema sp. NPDC023658
ATCCCGGACAGCCCCGGCGGCCTGCACGACCTCACGATCTCCTACGCCACGCCGTTCGGCGCGAAGACCGCGTCGCTCTCGCTCAACGGCAGCGGACTGGGCGACATCGCGTTCCCCGAGCACCCCACGTTCACGTCGATCGCGGCGGGCAAGGTGCTGCTGCGCGAGGGCGACAACACGATCACCATCACGAACAACTGGGGCTGGTACCTGATCGACGCGATCAAGGTGACGCCCAGCGCGCCCCGCGGTCCGCACCAGGTCACCGGCGCGCTCACCGACCCGGCCGCGACCACCGAGGCCAAGGGCCTGATGCGGTACCTCGCGCAGAACTACGGCGTGAACGTGCTGTCCGGCCAGCAGGACCAGGCGAGCATCGACTGGGTCGAGCAGAACACCGGCAGGGCGCCCGCCATCGGCGGCTACGACCTCATGGACTACTCACCGAGCCGGGTCGAGCGCGGCACGGTGGGCCACGACGTCGACAACGTCCTGGCCTACGACCGGCGTGGCGGCATCGCCACCCTGGCCTGGCACTGGAACGCGCCCAGCGGCCTGATCGACCAGCCGGGCAAGGAGTGGTGGCGCGGCTTCTACACCGACGCGACCACGTTCGACCTGGCCGCCGCGCTGGCGGATCCGGACTCGGCCGACTACGAGCTGTTGATCCGGGACGTGGACGCGATCGCGGTGCAGCTCAAGCGCCTGGCCGACGCGAAGGTGCCGGTGCTGTGGCGTCCCCTGCACGAGGCCGAGGGCGGCTGGTTCTGGTGGGGCGCCAAGGGGCCCGGCCCGGCCAAGCAGCTGTACCGGCTGCTGCACGACCGCCTGGTGGACCACCACGGCCTGCACAACCTGATCTGGGTGTGGAACTCCGTGTCACCCGATTGGTACCCGGGTGACGACGTGGTCGACGTGGTCAGCGTGGACTCCTACCCGCCGCAGGGCGACCACGGTCCGGTGATCGGCCCGTACGAGCGTCTGGTCGAGCTGGGCGGCGACCACAAGCCGGCGGCGCTGGGCGAGGTCGGCTCCATCCCGGACCCGGAGCTGCTGCGCGCCTACGAGGCCCGCTGGAGCTGGTTCGTCACCTGGTCCGGCTCGTTCATCCAGGACGGCGTGACCAACCCGCGCGACTTCGTGAAGCGCGTGTACGACGACGAGCACGTGATCACGCTCGACGAGCTGCCCGACTTCAAGAAGACCCTGGGCGACTGCACGGCGACCATGCGCGTGGTCGCGCAGTGGGGCACCGGGTACCACGTCGAGATCACCGTGCGGCACTGGGAGAACTCGCCGTCCGCCGGCTGGCGGGTGACGTGGCCGCTCGCGGCCGGGCAGGACGTCCGGCACTTCTGGGGCGCGGACATCACCACCGACGGCTCGACCGCCACGGCGAAGAACGTGTCCTGGAACGCGGCGGTCAAGCCGGGGGAGAGCACGACGTTCGGGTACCTGGCCAACGGCTCCCCGACAGCGCCTGCGTTGACTTGCGCTATCGGGTGATCGCGTCCGGTGGACCGGCGGGAGCGAACAGGGGACCGGACGCGGTGTCCGCACCCACCTCCCGCCACCACCGGGCTTGCTCGGGTGTCGTGGGGGGCGCCGCGGGCGTCCCCGCCGCGCCCGGGCCCCCCGCGCAGCACCCCCCCCCC
>NZ_JBFAAX010001146.1:0-1655 GCF_040639995.1 Actinosynnema sp. NPDC023658
GAGGATGGCGTGGACGTAGCGGAACGTCAGCCGCCACTCGCGGTCGTCGATCCGGTGGACGTGCAGCCGCAGCAGGCACGGCCGCGACCACCCGCACCTCGCCGGCGTCCGCCTCGATCTCGTAGTGGTGCTCCTCGTCCAGCCGGACCGCGAGGCCACCGGTCCCGTCCGCGGCGTCGACCAGCGTGCGGACCCGGCAGGACGGGTGCTGCTGGCGGCGGCCGACGAACACGACGTCGAGCTCGTCCAGGGACCGGCCGCGGGCGTGCAGCGTCAGCCACCCCGGGCGGTCCGCCGTCGTGCAGTGCCGGTCGAGGCGGTCGCGCAGCGAGATCCACTGCGGCGCGAGCCCGGGCAGGTCGAAGTCGTCGCGCGCGGGGGTGTCCGGTCCCGGCCGCAGCGGCCACGGCACGGTCGCGTCCAGCTCCAGCGGGCCGACCACCGGCCAGTCGTCCACCCAGGTCACGGGCGCGAGGAACGTCTCGCGGCCCAGCACGTGCCAGCCGGGGGTGCCGCCGCCGGGCCGCACGCCGAGCACGACGATCCACCAGGAGCCGTCCGGCGCCCGCACCAGGTCGCCGTGCCCGGTGTTCTGGATCGGGTGGTCCGTGCCGCGGTGGGTCAGGACCGGGTTGGCGGGGCAGGGCTCGAACGGGCCGGAGGGCGTGCGGGCGCGGGCGACCGAGACGCCGTGGCCGCGCTCGGTGCCGCCTTCGGCGATGAGCAGGTACCAGTAGGCCCCGATCCGGTACAGGTGCGGCGCCTCCGGGGCCTTGGCGCCCGGCCCGCCGGACCAGATCCGGCGCGGGGTGCCGAGCAGCCGCCCGGTGTACGGGTCGATCCGGACCTGGGACACCCCCGCGACCGTGCACCAGCAGCCGCCGTCGGCGTCCCACGCGAGGTCCGGGTCGATGCCGGGCAGGTCGGGCAGCAGGACCGGGTCGGACCACGGCCCGGCGGGGTCGGTGGCGGTGACCAGGAGGTTGCCGTCGCCGCTGACGTTGGTGGTGATCAGCCAGAACCGGCCGTCGTGGTGGCGCAGGGTGGGCGCGTAGACGCCGGCGGAGGACGGTGAGTCGAGCGGCAGGCGGAGCTGGTCCGGCCGGTCGAGGACGTTGCCGATCTGCGTCCAGTTCACCAGGTCGCGGCTGTGGAAGATCGGCACGCCGGGGAAGTACTCGAAGCTGGAGCAGGCGAGGTAGTAGTCCTCACCCACGCGGCACACGCTCGGGTCCGGGTGGAAGCCCGGGAGGACGGGGTTGGTGAACGCGCTGTCGTGCGGGCCCATCGCCTCAGACCCCTTCCCGGGCGGGGTGCGGCTCGGCGCGCAGCACGGCGCAGCCGCCGGGCGGGAGTTCCGCCACCGTCCGGTCGGTGAGCAGGTCGTGCGCGGGCCGGGGGAGGGTGACGGTGTCGTCGCGGTGGTTGAGCAGGAACAGCCACTCCCCGCGAGTGACGGCCTCCACGCCGGTCGGCCACCCGGGCACGATGCCGACGTCGTCCAGCAGGCGGCCGACCAGCGCGGCGTAGTCGGTCGGGTCGAGGGCGGTGGAGAGGTACCAGCCGTGGCCGGCGCCGAAGGCGTGACGGGTGAGCGCGGGACGCCCGTCGAGCATCCCGCGGGTGTAGGCGGCGACCGCCTCGGCGCCTTCGAG
>NZ_JBFAAX010001147.1:0-1654 GCF_040639995.1 Actinosynnema sp. NPDC023658
GCGGTGCCCGGGTCGTGCGGGCGGCGCCGGGTCACCTCCGGACCGGCGTCACCGCCCGGTCGGTGGTCCGGGTCTGCACGCGACGTGCCACGACGAGGCCGAAGACCAACGAGGTGAAGAACATGACGAAGCCGTAGGTCACCGAGGGCATCGCCATCTCGGTGCTGTTGAGCAGCGACGGGCTCATCGCGATGGCGATCGACAGCGGCGCGTTGTGCAGGCCGATCTCGAACGCCGACGCGATCGACTCGCGCGGGCCGACCCGCAGCAGGCGCGGACCGAAGTACCCGACCGCCATGCCGAACAGGTTGAACGCCACGACCACCAGGATGATGTCACCGAGGATGTCGAACACCTCCGCGCCGAGGCCGCTGATCACGCTGGCGATCATCATGACCAGGACGATCACCGACAGGATCTTGACCGGGCGTTCCATCCGGACGGCGAAGGCGGTGAACCGGGCGCGCAGGGCCATGCCGACGGCGATCGGGATCAGCACGATCGAGAACACCTGGACGACCTTGTCGAACTGCAGGCCGATCGAGCTGTCCGCACCGAGGAAGCCCGCCACCGACAGGTTGACGATCAGCGGCAGGGTGAACATCGCCAGCACCGAGTTGACCGCCGTCAACGAGATGTTGAGCGCCACGTCGCCCTTGAACAGGTGGCTGTAGAGGCTGGCCGTGCTGCCGCCCGGTGAGGCGGCGAGCAGCATCATGCCGATCGCCAGCTCCGGCCGCAGGCCGAACACGATCACCAAGCCCAGGCAAATGGCGGGTAACACCAGCATCTGGCAGACCAGGCACACGACCATCGCCCGGGGGTACTTCACCACCCGCCGGAAGTCCTCCATGGTCAACGTGAGACCGAGGCCGAGCATGATGATGGCCACGGTGATGGGAAAAAGCAGGAGTACCGTGGAGTTGGTCATGGCCACCCTGTCTTCCGCTCGGTGCGAGGTACAGGGAGTTTCACACCGGTGGCCGGCGCCTTACTTCTCTTGACTTGCCGTTTACCCGCGTTCTCCGCAGGTCCGGCAGGTGGTCACGGCGTCCCACCCGGACCGTCACCGCGGGGACCGTCGAAGTCGACCAGCACGACCCGCCGCCGGACGGTGGGGCGAGCGACCTCGACGAAGCCGGCGTCCTCGAAGACCTGGTGCGCTCCGACGTGCATCTCGCCCCAGGTGACCACCTTGCCGGGCGCGGCGACCATCGGGTAGGCCTCCAGCGCCCTCGCGCCGCACTGGCGGGCGAAGTCGACCGCGGCCCGCGCGAGGTGGTAGGTGAGGCCGCGCCCCCGGTGACCCTTGCGCACCACGAAGCACGTCACGGCCCAGACGCCGTCGTCGTCCTTGTCCTCGGCCCGCCCGCTCCACGGGATGCGGGAACCGCGCAGCTTCGGGTACGCGGTCCGCGGCTCGACCGCGACCCACCCCGCCGGCTCGCCGTCCACGTAGGCCACCAGGCCGCTGGTGGCGGTGGCGTCCGGCTCGTCGCACGCGGTCTGCTCGCGCAGCATCGCGGTCCGTTCCTCCTGCGTGGAGTCCCGCCAGATCCACCCCGCGACCTTGAACCGCTGACACCGGCACCGGCCCGCGTCGGAGACGCCGAAGACCGCCTCCAGGTCCTGCCAGGACGCCTCGTTCGCGGGG
>NZ_JBFAAX010001148.1:0-1653 GCF_040639995.1 Actinosynnema sp. NPDC023658
CACCCGTCCGCTCGGCACCGCCGACCGGGACGGCCCGCGTCGGCGTCACCCGCTCGGCCGTCGGGGACGGCGGAAGCGATAGTCTCTGGGTTCGTCCGCCCACCCCCTGTTGGAGACCGTGAACCCGATGCTTGACCGCGCCGTGATCGACGCCCTGTTCCCCGCCGACCTGCCGGAGCCGGCGCACTGGGAGCAGCGTTATCCGGCCCGGCAGCTGCCGCCGGGCGCCGAGGTCACCCGGTTCGGCCCGTCACCGACCGGGTTCGTCCACATCGGCGGCATCTACGCCGCGATGATCGACCGCGACGTCGCCCACCGCTCCGGCGGCGCGTACGTCCTGCGGGTGGAGGACACCGACCAGGCGCGCGAGGTGGAGGGTGCCGCGGCGCAGTTCGACCACGCCTTCACCTACTTCGGCCTGCCCGCCGACGAGCACGACGAGACCGGCGACTACGCCCCCTACCACCAGTCGCGGCGCGAGCGGATCTACCTCAGCTACGCCCGTGAGCTGCTGCGCGAGGGCAAGGCGTACCTGTGCTTCGCCACGCCGGAGGAGCTGGCCGACATCCGCGCCCGCCAGGACGCCACGAAGATGCCCCCCGGCTACTACGCGGGCTGGGCGCTGTGGCGCGACCGCGACCCCGCCGAGGTGCGGGCCAAGCTGGACGAGGGCGTGCCGTACGTGATCCGGTTCCGCTCGCCGGGCGTCGAGGCGAGGGCCCGGTTCCACGACGAGATCCGCGGCGACCTGGAGCACGAGGACAACCGCAACGACGTGGTGCTCATCAAGTCCTCGGCCAACGAGGTCCGGCTGCCCACCTACCACTTCGCGCACGCCGTCGACGACCACCTCATGCGCACCACCCTGGTGATCCGCGCCGAGGAGTGGATCTCCTCCGTGCCGCTGCACCTCCAGCTTTTCGCCGCGCTCGGCGTCCCGGCGCCCCGCTACGCCCACATCGCGCCGCTGATGAAGCAGATCCCCGGCGGCAAGCGGAAGCTGTCCAAGCGCAAGGACCCCGAGGCCTCGGTGACCTTCTACATCGAGCAGGGCTTCCCGGCCGAGGCGGTGCTGTACTACCTGCGCGGGCTGGCCAACGGCCGACTGGCCGAGGTCCCGCTCGCGGAGGCGCTGGACGCCCCGATCCGGCTGGCGGAGTGCGGCGTCGCCGGGCCGCTGGTGGACCTGGTCAAGCTGGAGGACATCTCCGCCGACCACATCGCCACCCTGTCCGGTGAGCAGATCCTGGACGCCGTGCGCACCTGGGCCGCCGACCACGACCCGGAGCTGGTGCCGGTGCTGGACGCCCGCCGCGACCTCGCCCTGGCGGCGCTGGCCGTGGAGCGGGGCGCGGACGTGCCCAACCCGCGCAAGGACCTGCGCAAGTGGTCCGGCTTCCGCGAGGCGTACGGGTTCTTCTTCCCCGAGCTGTTCACCCCGCAGGACGTGACGGGCGAGCAGTTCGCCCAGCTCGGCGTCGCGCCGGAGCTGGTGCGGGCGTTCGCGGCCGACTTCGCCGACGGCTACCGGCCGCTGGAGGACTCCGGCGAGTGGTTCGACCAGATCCGCGAGCTGGCCGCCAAGCACGGTTTCGCGCCGCGGCCCAAGGACCTGAAGCAGAACCCGGAGGCCTACCCGGCCGGTGGGTCGAT
>NZ_JBFAAX010001149.1:0-1651 GCF_040639995.1 Actinosynnema sp. NPDC023658
CCACTCCAAGCACCCGGACATCGACATCAAGCTCACCGAGGTGGGCACCTCCACGGAGACCGCCCAGTCGCTGACCACGGCGCTGGCCGGCGGCAAGGTGCCGGACCTGGTGCTCATCCAGGGCGACAACCTGCCGCAGTTCGTGGAGCAGCCGCAGAACTTCGTGGACCTGCGCACGCTCGGCGCGGACGACGTCAAGGGCGACTACCTGGACTGGGTGTGGAAGCAGAGCGTCGCCAAGGACGGCGAGGTGCTGGGCGTCCCCACCGACGTGGGCGGCATGGCGGTGGCCTACCGGACCGACCTGTTCGCCGCTGCCGGCCTGCCCACCGACCGTGAGGCGGTGAGCGCGCTGTGGCCGACGTGGGACGCGTTCATCGAGACGGGCAAGCGCTACAAGCAGGCCACCGGCAAGGCGTTCACCGACAACGCGGCGACGAGCGTCTTCTACCAGGCGGTCAACCAGGTCTCCGAGAAGTACTACAGCGACGACCGCAAGCTGGTCTACCGCACCAACCCGCAGGTGAAGGCGGCGTTCGAGCTCGGCATCAAGGCCGCCACCTCCGGCATCACCGCCGGGCAGTCCTCGTTCGAGAGCGCGTGGAGCGCCGGCATGACGCAGGGCGCGTACGCGGCGGTGTCCGCGCCGTCGTGGATGCTCAACAGCATCCGCACCACCGCCCCGGACACCAAGGGCAAGTGGGACATCGCGAAGATCCCCGGCGGTTCCGGCAACTGGGGCGGCAGCTACCTGGCCATCCCGAAGCGCGCGAAGAACCCGCAGGCCGCCTGGAACTACATCAAGGAGATGCAGTCGCCCCAGGGTCAGTTGGAGCACTTCGGCCGCGTCGGCGCCCTGCCCTCCACGCCCTCGGTGTACAAGGACGACAAGCTCTCCGGCGCGAAGGACCCGTTCTTCTCCGACGCGCCGACCGGCAAGATCTACACGGACTCCCTGCTGGGCCTCAAGCCGTTCTACATCGGTCCCGACAGCGCGGCCATCGGCCAGGAGTTCCTGGACGCCATCACCAACGTCGAGCAGGCCGGCGGCAACCCGGCCACCGCGTGGGACGACGCCCTGAGCAACATCAAGACCGCCATCGGCGAGTGACGACCGTGACCGCCACGCTCACGCCGGCGCCCTCGGCGGCACTGCCGCCCCCTGCCTCCCCGAGAGGCAGGGGGTTCGTCGAGCGCCTGTCGCCGTACGCCTACATCGCCCCGTTCTTCATCCTCTTCGCGGTCTTCGGGCTGTTCCCGCTGCTGTTCACGTTCTACGTGGCCCTGTTCGACTGGAACCCCATCGGTGACCAGGTGTTCATCGGCGCGGACAACTTCACCCGGATGTTCGGCGACCCGCGGTTCTGGAACGCCACCGGCAACACGGTGAGCATCTGGGCGCTGTCCACCATCCCGCAGCTGCTGCTGGCGCTGGTGCTGGCGCACGTGCTCAACCACGCCCGGCTGCGGTTCGCGCTGTTCTTCCGGATGTCCGTGCTGGTCCCCTACATCACCTCGGTCGCGGCCACCGCGATCGTGTTCGCGCAGCTGTTCGACCGCGACTACGGGCTGCTCAACTGGGTGCTCGGGCTGGTCGGGATCGAGCCGGTCGACTTCGTGCAGTCCACCTTCGGCAGCCACGTGCTCATCG
>NZ_JBFAAX010001150.1:0-1650 GCF_040639995.1 Actinosynnema sp. NPDC023658
GCTCGAACGCGGCCGGTTCGAGGTCCGACCAGACGCCGACCTCCGGGTCGCGCGCGTCCGCGCCGAACTTGCGGCCGACGATCCCCTCCTGGTACCAGCCGATGCCGTTGCCCGCGCTGTAGTACTCGGTGCGGGTGGCGGGTGCGACGAGCGCCTCGTCCATCACCACGCCGAGGTTCTTCACGGTCGCGCCGCGGTACACCGGGTACAGGCGTTGGCGGACCACGCCGTCCGCGCCGGACGAGAGGTACCGGGCCCGCACCTCGGCCAGCTCGTCGCGCTTCACCCGGTAGGTCTTGCCGGCCGGCAGCGCGCCCTGTTCCGGGAAGAACAGGTTGTAGCTGACCGGCGACGAGTCCACCGCCCGCACCGTGACCGCACGGCCGAGCTGCGCGAGCAGGTCCTGCGCGGTGTGGTCGGACGCCGACAGGACCGGCAACGCGGTCTGCCGCTCGTCCGGGAACGGCAACGGCCCGAGCAGCAGCACGGCCGCCGCGCCGGCGTCCTTCAGCTCCTGCGCCACCGCGTAGAGGTCGTCGGTCCCCTCGACCACGACGAGCGCGCCCTTGACGTCACCGTCGCGCCGGGCGGTGCGGAACTCGTGCGCACCGGGCGGGAAGTACGGGCTGGAGTCGGCGTAGCGCAACGGCAGGCGGAACCCGTCCAGCGACACCCGCGGCTGCGCGGCCTTGATCGTGGTCGAGTAGGTGAGCTGCGGCAGCGGGTCGCCGAACGACAGGCCGTACACCGGCGTGGAGCCCTCGACCGGGCCGGTGACGCCGGAGTTCTTGCCGGGTTCCGCGGGCACGCTCAGGTCGACCTCGCGGTGCAGCGGTCGCACCCGGTCGTCGGTGAGGTCCACGGTGATCGGCCTGCCCTTCCGGGCGTCCAGCTCCACCGTGACGTCGGCGGTCGTCGACACCCTGCCCGCGACCTCGGTGACCGAGATCGGCGTGTACGAGCTCGCGAGCGCGGAGCGCTGTTCGATGCGGCCGAGCAGGGCGTAGTCCGACGCGGGCAGCGTGGTCGTGCCGGTGCCCTCGGCCGTGATCGCCAGCGTGCCGGACCTGCCGGTCTTCAGGTCGACCAGCAGCACGTACTCGTTGGTCGGGGCGTTGCCGTCGCGCCCGGTCATCCTGACCGTGAGCGCGTGGCGCTCCTCCTGCACGTAGGCGCCGACCGAGGTGGTCAGGCCGACGCCGTCGGCGGTCGCCCGGAGGTGGCCGTGGAACGTGCCGACGCCCTTGCCCGGGTCGAGCCGCACGACGACCGGTGCGGAGCCGTGCGCGGGCACGGTGACGGTCGACGGCACGGTGAAGTCGGCCCCGAGGTCGTGCCGCAGTTGCAGCGTGACGGGCTGGTCGCCGTCGTTGTGGTAGGTGACGGTCTTCTCGTGCA
This sequence comes from Actinosynnema sp. NPDC023658, assembly GCF_040639995.1. Classification (NCBI taxonomy): domain Bacteria; kingdom Bacillati; phylum Actinomycetota; class Actinomycetes; order Pseudonocardiales; family Pseudonocardiaceae; genus Actinosynnema; species Actinosynnema sp. NPDC023658. The sequence goes on from NZ_JBFAAX010001150.1 coordinate 1,399, forward strand.
CCTGCGTGTGCGGCCACGTCAGCAGCCCGAACGAGAGGCTGCCGACGTCCGCGCGCACGTCCTGCACGACCGCGCGCCGCACGTCGAGCAGTCCGGTGCCGACGTGGTCGGGCGTGTCCCCGACCTCCTTGGCGGACGCCATGAGCTGCGCCTTGAGCTGCGGCCCGGTCCACGTGGGGTGGCGCTGCGCCAGGACGGCCGCCGCGCCCGCCACGCGCGGCTGAGCGGCACGTCGATGGCCGCGCCGCACGT
>NZ_JBFAAX010001151.1:0-1648 GCF_040639995.1 Actinosynnema sp. NPDC023658
GGGGATCGGCCGCCCGATCGGCGGCGCACCGCCGCCCGCCTCCAGCGGCTCGCTCCACGAGGCGACCACGGTCGACTCGGTCGGGCCGTAGGCGTTGATCATCCGTCGGCCCGGCGCCCACCGCCGGACCAGCTCCGCCGAGCTGGCGTCGCCGCCGACGACCAGCGTGCGGAACGTCGGCAGCTCCACGCCGTCCGGCACGGTGGCCAGCGCCACCGGCGGGATCAGGCCGTGCGTGACGCCGAACGCGGTGACCACCTCCACCAGCTGGTCGCCCAGCAGCGGCCCCGGCGGCGGCACGACCAGCGCCGCGCCCGCGGGCCAGGCCATGCACAGCTCCAGCACCGACGCGTCGAAGCTGGGGGAGGAGAACTCCAGCACCCGGTCGCCCGGCGTGACCTCGAAGTGCGCGATCTCGGCCGTCGCGAACGTGGTCAGGCCCGCGTGCGACACGACCACGCCCTTGGGCCGCCCGGTCGAGCCGGACGTGTAGATCACGTACGCGGGGTGCTCGGGTCGCACGGCCACCACGGGGTCGGTGTCGGGCTGCCCCGAGGTGTCCACCGGCCCGTCCAGCACGACCAGCGGCCGGGCGTCGTCGAGCATCAGCGCGATCCGGTCGGCCGGGTACTCCGGGTCCACCGGCAGGAACGCCGCACCGGTCTTGAGCACCGCCAGCTCGGCCACCAGCAGGTCGACCGACCGCGGCAGCCGCAGCGCGACGATCCGCTCCGGTCCCGCGCCCAGCCCGATCAGGTGGTGCGCCAGCCGGTTCGCGCGGGCGTTCAGCTCGGCGTAGGTCACGTCGGCCGCGCCGGTGAGGGCCAACGCGTCGGGCGTGCGGGCCACCTGCGCCTCGACCAGCCCGACGAGCCCCGGCCCCTGGTACCCCGGCCCGCCCGAGCCCCACGACTCCAGCAGGTCCCGCTCGGTCGCGGGCAGCACGGGCAGCGCCCACAGCGGGCGGTCGGCGTCGGCCGCGATGCCGGACAGCAGCACGCCCAGGTGCTCGACCAGCCGCTCGACCGTGCCCGCGTCGAACAGGTCGGTGTTGTACTCGACCGACCCGTGCAGCCCGCCGTCCTCGTCCTCGGTGAACTCCACCGTGACGTCGAACCCGGTGCTGACCACGGGCTGCGCCACGTCCTCGGCCACCACGCCGGGGAAGCCGGGGGCCTGCGGCGCGTTCTGCAGCGCCACGACCGCCTGGAACAGCGGCGTGCGACTGGTGTCGCGGTCGGGCTGGACCGCGTCCACCACCCGCTCGAACGGCACGTCCTGGTGGGCGAACGCGTCGAGCACGGTGTCGCGGGTGCGGGCCAGGAACTCCGGGAACGTCGCCGTCGGCTCGACCCGCGCCCGCAGCGCGACCGTGTTGACGAAGAACCCGACCAGGTCCTGCGTCTCCGGCCGGTCCCGCCCGGACGCCACCGTGCCCACCGCGAAGTCGTCCTGCCCGGACCACCGGTGGAACAGCACCTCGCAGGCCGCCACCAGCGCCATGAACAACGTGCCGTCGACGGCCCGCGCCAGCTCGCGCAGCCGTTCCGCGACGGCCGCCGGCACGGTGAACTCGGTCTGCGCGCCCGCCGTCGTCTGCACGGGCGGCCGGGGCCGGTCGGTGGGCAGCTCCAGCGCGGGCAGGTCC
>NZ_JBFAAX010001152.1:0-1646 GCF_040639995.1 Actinosynnema sp. NPDC023658
GCCCACCGCGTTCACCGACGTCCCGGGGACGGCGACGGTCGGCACGCCGTACACCGTCTCTGGCACCGTCACCGACGAGAGCCCGGTCGCCACCGTGCAGGTGTCCACCGACGACGGCGTGGTGTGGCGGACGGCCGGGTGGCAGCTCGGGCAGACGGCGTGGAGCCACACGTTCACCCCCTCCGCCTCCGGGACCGCGCGACTGCGGGTCCGCGCCCTCGACGCCGCGCAGAACGCGGTCGGCCAGGCCGAGGCGGAGACGCCGGTCGCGGCCCGCGTCTGCCCGTGCGGGCTGTGGTCCGACGCCGACGTGCCCGCGACGGCGGAGTCGGAGGACGGCGCGGCGCTGGAACTGGGGACGAAGTGGCGGGCGACGTCCGACGGCTACGTGCGCGGCGTCCGCTTCTACAAGGGTTCCGGCAACACCGGCACGCACACCGGGTCGTTGTGGTCCGCCTCCGGCGAACTGCTGGCGACCGGCACGTTCCGCGACGTGACCGCGAGCGGTTGGCAGACCCTGGTCTTCGCGGCACCCGTCGCGGTCTCCGGCGGCACCACTTACGTCACCTCCTACTACGCCCCGAACGGCCACTACTCCTACAACCGGGAGTACTTCGCCCGGTCGTCCCGCTACCTGGAACCGCTGACCGGCCTGCAGACCGGTGTCGACGGTCCCAACGGGGTCTTCCGCACGGGCCGCGGGTTCCCGGACGCGGGCTTCGCCGACACGAACTACTGGGTCGACGTGGTGTGGGCGCCGGAACCCGGTGCGGACACCAGGGCGCCCGACCGGATCGACACCGCGCCGCTCGACGGCGCCGCCAGCGTCATGCCGTGGACCGCGGTCACCGCCGCCTTCGACGAGACGCTCGCGCCGGACGGGGTCGAGTTAGCGGTCACCGGTCCCTCCGGTCCGGTCGCCGGGCGGACCTCGTTGACGGGCAACGGCATGACCGCCCACTTCTCCCCGACCTCCACCCTCGCCTCCGGCACGACGTTCACCGCGTCGGTGCGGGTCCGCGACGCCGCCGGCAACCGGACCGCCCCCTACACCTGGCGGTTCACCACCGGCACGACGCGCGGGCCGACGTGCCCCTGCTCGGTTTACGACGACATGGCCGGCCTGGTGACGGAGGCGGCCGACGCGCGGCCGGTCGAGCTCGGCATCAAGGTCCGGTTCGGCGGACGGGGCGAGGTGACCGGCGTCCGGTTCCAGAAGACGCCCGGCAACACGGGCACGCACACCGGCTCGTTCTGGACGTCGACCGGGTCGCTGCTGGCGACCGGCACCTTCACCGACGAGACCACGACCGGGTGGCAGACGCTGGTGTTCGACCACCCGGTGCCCGTGCAGGCCTCCACCACCTACGTGGCGTCCTACTTCGCGCCCGAGGGCCACTACGCGGTCGCCCAGAACAGGTTCACCGGGATCCCGCTCACCGTCGGCCCGATCACCGTCCTGGCCGACGGCGCCGACGGCCCCAACGGCGTGTTCCGCTATGGCGGCGGGTTCCCGACCACCGGGCACCTCGCGTCGAACTACTGGGTCGACGTCGTCTACCGCAACGGCGTCAACGGTGACACCACCCGGCCCACCCTCGTCAGCCACACCCCCGGCGACCGCACCCCGGACGGGACGCAGGAGC
>NZ_JBFAAX010001153.1:0-1643 GCF_040639995.1 Actinosynnema sp. NPDC023658
CCGGTCACCCGACCGGGCGCCGTCCGCTACTTCCGGAGCTTGAGCAGGTTCAGGGCCTCGTGCAGGTCGTTCGCCACCAGCGCGCGTGTGCCCTGCGGCAGCGGCCCGGCGTCCGGCGGCACGAGCGCCTTCGTGAAGCCGAGCCGGGCGGCCTCGGTGAGGCGTCGGCCCACGCCGTTGACGCGGCGCAGCTCGCCGGACAGCCCCACCTCGCCCACTACGACCAGGTCGTGCGGCAGGGGCAGGTCCGTGGCCGCCGAGGCGACCGCCAACGCCACCGCCAGGTCCACCGCGGGCTCGGTGAGCCGCATCCCGCCGACCGTGGCGGTGAACACGTCCTTGTTGCCCAACCCGACCTTGCCGCGCTTCTCCAGCACCGCCAGCACCATCGCCAGCCGGGCCGAGTCCAACCCGCTCACCGCGCGCCGCGGCGCGGGCAGCGCGGTCGGCGTGACCAGCGCCTGCACCTCGCCCAACATCGGCCGCTTGCCCTCCACCACCACCGTGACCGCGGTGCCGGACACCGCCTGGTCGCGCCGGTGCAGGAACAGCCCGGACGGGTCCGGCACGCCCGCGATGCCGTCGTCGCGCAGCTCGAAGCAACCGACCTCGTCCGCCGGCCCGAACCGGTTCTTCACCCCGCGCAGCAGCCGCAACGTCGAGTGCCGGTCTCCCTCGAACTGCAGCACCACGTCCACCAGGTGCTCCAGCACGCGCGGCCCGGCGACCGAGCCGTCCTTCGTGACGTGGCCGACCAGCACGACCGGCAACCCGCGCTCCTTGGCCACCGCGATCAGGCCGGACGTGACGGCGCGGACCTGGCTGACCCCGCCGGGCGCCCCGTCCACCGCGGGCGACGACATGGTCTGCACGGAGTCGACGATCAACATCGTCGGCTTGACCACGTCCACCTGCCCCAGCACGGCGGAGATGTCGCTCTCCGCGGCGAGGTAGATCTCGTCGTGCAGGTTGCCGGTCCGATCGGCGCGCAACCGCACCTGCCCCGCCGACTCCTCACCGGTGACGTACAGGCAGCGGCCGACCGACAACGCCCACTGGTGCGCCACCTCCAGCAGCAGGGTCGACTTCCCGACCCCCGGCTCCCCCGCCAGCAGCACCACGGCCCCCGGCACCAGGCCACCCCCGAGCACCCGGTCGAGCTCCAGCACCCCCGTCGACAGGGCCCGCGCGGACTCGATGTCGACCTGCGCGATGGGCCGCGCCTCACTGCTGGGCGCACCCGCGAGGAACCGGGGCGCAGCGGAAACCCCCCGCTCCTCCACCGTTCCCCAGGCCTGGCACTCAGGACACCGCCCGACCCACTTCGCCACCTCGTGCCCGCAATCGGCACACCGGTACGTCGCTTTGGGAGCCCGTGCTGTCTTCGCCACGCCCCGAGGCTATCCGCCACCTCCGACAAGCCCGATCCGCACCAACACCCACCCTCCACCCCCCAACTCCGCCAACCACCGTCGTGCAGCCAAAGATCACCCACTCAGTCATTCCCGCCCCAACCCCCGTAACCACCCCCACGCCCTCAACGGCCCCGCCACCACCCCACCGAGGCCCGATTTGACATGGGTTCGGGTGCCTTAGGCTGGTCGAAGCCGGCAGGCCCGGCGGGACGCTTCACCCCGCTGGGC
>NZ_JBFAAX010001154.1:0-1643 GCF_040639995.1 Actinosynnema sp. NPDC023658
TACGCCTGCACCGTCCCCGCCGCCTGCCGCGCACCCGTCTCCACCAACAACCGCCCACCCGGCGCCAACCACCGCACCGCGTCCGCGATCACCCGCCGCTGCACGTCCAGACCGTCCTCACCACCGTCCAACGCCACCAGCGGCTCGTGCTCACGCGCCTCCGGCGGCATCAACCCGATCGCACCCGTCGGCACGTAAGGCGCGTTCGCCACCAACACCCCCACCCGACCCAGCAACGACCTCGGCAACGGCTCGTACAAGTCACCCTCGTACACCCGACCCGACCCCACGTTCCGCCGAGCGCACCGCACCGCCGCCGGATCCACGTCCACCGCGTGCAGCTCCACCCCCGCGACCCGGGCGGCCACCGCCGCACCCACCGCCCCCGAACCGCAGCACAGGTCCACCACGACCGCACCCGGCCGCGCCACACCCACCGCCACCCGCACCAGGAACTCCGTGCGCCGACGCGGCACGAACACACCCGGGTCCACGGCCACCCGCACACCGCAGAACTCCGCCCACCCCACCACGTGCTCCAGCGGCAACCCGGCCACCCGCCGCGCCGTCAACAACTCCAACTCCGCCGGACTCCCGGCCGCGGCGACCAGCACCCGCGCCTCGTCCTCCGCGAACACACAACCAGCCGCGCGCAACCGCGCGACAACACCCTGATCCGGAACCATGGACAGCGCAACGCCTCTCGCGTCAGAACCCGCGGGCGTCCCTCACACCGTCACGACACGGACGGGGACGACCCGATGTGCACCAGCAGAAATGGGTCCCACCCCCTCCCGATCCGCGCCAACCGGCTCACCGTAGCCCACCGGCCGACGCCCCCGATCGCGGGTCGGATGCCCACTGTCCTGGCTGCTTTGCTTCCAGTCCTCTTCCGCTGCCATCTCCGAGCCGGACGATGTTCTATTTTAGTCGACACTGAAATTATTAAGATTGTTGACCACCGGGGCGGTGGCATCCCGTCGGGGGACGGCTCCCCTTCGGAACACCGCAGGTCGTTCCCACGGCCGGCCGATTGTCGGGCCCCACCCGCTGCTCTAACGTTCCCGACCACGTCCGCGCGAACGTGATCGCAGAACCTCCACTCCCCGGCCGACCCGAGCCGCATGGGTCCGCCGGGAACCCCTGCACGAGGGAGAACCCTGCAATGGGAGACGTTCGCGGATCCAGACGCGCCCTGATCGCGCTGGCGACCACAGCGGTGACCGCCGCGGCCCTGGCCGTCGGCGCCACACCGGCCTCGGCCGAGGGCGACATCATCGGCACGGCCAACCCGACCGCCATCAAGGACAGCTACATCGTCGTCTACAAGCAGCTGTCCGCCCAGGGCGTCGACGCGCTCACCGCCGACCTCAGCGCCAAGTACGACGCCAAGGTCGACTTCACCTACCACCACGCCCTCAAGGGCTTCGCGGGCACGCTGTCCGAACGGGCCGCACGCCGCCTGGCCGCCGAGCCCGGCGTGGCCTACGTCCAGCAGAACGGCGAGGTCAAGGCGACCGGCACCCAGCCGAGCCCGCCCTCCTGGGGCCTGGACCGGATCGACCAGCGCAACCTGCCGCTCGACTCGTCCTACACCTACCCCAGCGACGGCACCGGCGTCACCGCCTACATCATCGACACCG
>NZ_JBFAAX010001155.1:0-1642 GCF_040639995.1 Actinosynnema sp. NPDC023658
CGACGGGGGTTCGGCCGAGTCGACCGGGCTGTACCGGGCGGTGCTGCCGTCCGTCGGTCAGGAGCACGACCCCTCCGACGTCGGGGACCACCTGGTCGACGTGGTCGGTGAGGCCGGTCGCACGGTCGGCTTCACCTGGTACTACCACCAGTCGGTGCACTCGGCCGCGGAGATCGAGGCGGTGGCCGCCGACTTCGCCACCGCGCTGCGGGCCATCGCCGCGGACTGCCGGGGTGCGCTGTGACGACACCGTTGACGCGCAACCGGAACTACACGCTGCTGTGGGGCGGTCAGGCACTGGCCGAGGTCGGGTTCAGCGCCTCGATGTTCGCGCTGCCGCTGCTCGTGCTGGTGCTGACCGGCTCGCCGGTGCTGTCCGGTCTGGTGCTCACCGTGGACGCCACCGCGCAGTTGGTGGTGGGGCTGCCCGCGGGCGCGTTGGTGGACCGGTGGGACCGCCGTCGGATCATGCTGTGCTGCGAGGCCGTCCAGGTGTTCGCCCTGGGCGGGCTCGTGGCGGCGGTGTGGGCCGACGCGCTCACCATCCCGCACGTCATGGCGGTCGCCGCCGTGCTCGGCGTGTGCCGGGCGTTGTTCGAACCCGCCGAGGACGCCTGCCTGCCCCGGCTCGTGCCGGAGTCGCAGCTGGCGACCGCGGTGGCGATGAACAGCGCCCGGTCCTCGCTGGGGCAGATGGCCGGGACGGCGCTGGGCGGCGTGCTGTTCGCCGTCACGCGGTGGCTGCCGTTCCTGGTCGACATGGTCACGCACGCGGTGGCGTTCGTGGCCCTGGTGTTCCTGCGGGTGCCGCCGGCCGAACCGGTCGAGGAGCACCCGCACCTGCTGAAGTCGATCGGCGAGGGCCTGCGGTGGGTGTGGAGCCGCCGCGAGATCCGGGTGACGGCCCTGTGCGCGGTGGTGCTGAACCTGTTCTTCACCGCGTTCTACTGGGTGGTCATCGTGCTGGTGGAGGGCCGGGGCGCGACGCCGGGCGAGATCGGCGTGATGGCCGCGATGCTCGGCGTCGGCGGTGTGCTCGGCGCGCTGGCCGCGCCGTGGCTGCACCGCGTCCTCGGGCCGCACCGGTCGATCGCCGGGGTGTTCTGGGGGTTGGCGCTGCTGATGCCCGGCGCGCTGGTGGTCGAGTCGCCGTACCTGGTCGGCGCGCTGTTCGGCCTGATGAGCTTCCTGGCGCCGACGGCCAACACCACGATCGGCACCCACCAGCTGCTCCTGACCCCGGACGAGCTGCGAGGACGGCTCAGCGGGGTGATGGGGGTGGTCGTCGGCGCGGCCGGCGCCCTCGGCCCCCTGATCGGCGGCGCGCTGATCCAGGCGCTGTCGGCCCGGACCGCCGTGCTGGTGTGCACGGCGGGGATCTTCCTGATCACGATTTTCGTCACGGTCAGCCCGACTCTGCGCGGGTACGCGAAAGCACAAGAGGAGAACAACGCATGAGGGACGACATCGCCTACCAGGTCCTGGTCAACGACGAGGGCCAGTACTCGCTGTGGCCCGCGCACCACGACGTGCCCGCCGGGTGGCGCTTCGAGGGCACCAAGGGCACGAAGGACGAGTGCTCGGCGCACGTCGACGAGGTGTGGACCGACATGCGCCCGGCGTCGTTGCGCGCGGCGATGGA
>NZ_JBFAAX010001156.1:0-1641 GCF_040639995.1 Actinosynnema sp. NPDC023658
AGGACATCTTCCTGGGCTGGTGTCCGAGCCCCGGTCCGTTCTTCTCGCGTGTCGGACGAACGTACCGGGGACGACGTGGTGGATGGTGCGGGCGGCGACGGCGACGAGCTTGTCCGGGTTCGCGACGTTGTGGATGGCGGCGATGCGACCCGCGGCATCCACGTCGAGGGTGACGGTGGCGATCACGCGACCGCCGCCGGTGAACACGATGCCCCGACCGCCGTTCAGCTCCACCAGCTCGGCCCTCATGTCCGCGGGGCCGACACCCTGGTACGGGCGGGTGCCGATCGACGCGAACCAGCCGGCCACCGTGTCCGCCCCGGTGATCGGTCGCAACGCCTGGCGCACCTTGCCGCCGCCGTCCGTCCACAACGTCACGTCCGGTGCGAGCAGCTGCATCAGTGTGTTGATGTCGCCACCGGTGGCGGCGGCGAAGAACCGCTCGGTGACCTCGCGCTGCCGGCCCGGGTCGGCGTGGAAGCGGGGACGCCGGGCCTGCACGTGCCCGCGGGCGCGGTGCGCGGCCTGGCGCACGGTGTCCTCGGAACGCTCGACGGCCGAGGCGATCTCCCCGTAGCCGAAGCCGAACACCTCCTTCAGCACGAACACCGCCCGTTCGAGCGGGCTGAGGGATTCCAGCACCACCAGCAGCGCCATGGACACCGAGTCCGCGGCGGCCACGTCGGCGGCGGTGTCCGTCCGGGTGAGGATGGGCTCGGGGAGCCACGGCCCCACGTAGGTCTCCCGCCTCGCCTGGGCGGAGCGCAACCGGTCCAGCGCCACGTTCGACACGATCCGCACCAGGTACGCCTTGGGGTCCGCGACCCGCGACCGGTCGGCGGCCGACCACTTCACCCACGCGTCCTGCACCGCGTCCTCGGCGTCGACCGCGCTGCCGAGGACGCGGTAGGCCACGGAGAACAACAGGTTCCGGTGCTCACCGAAGACGTCACCGGACGCCTCGCCGGACACCCCGCCCGGTCGCCGGTCCGACAGCCGGTCGGACGGTCCGTTCGACACCTCGTCGGATCGGGTCACCGGGTGAACCGCCCGCCGCGCGGCCAGATCGCGCCCGAGGCGGGGAACTTCTTCATCCGGCGGTACGTCGGCCACGGCGAGGCGCTCACCGTCTCCTTGTACCAGACCGCACGGCCTCCGACCAGCGAGAACGCCCGAGGTGTGTTGTCCGGCCCGGTGAACTGCACCACGGCGTCGTGCCGGCCCAGGCTGACCGGCGTGTGGTAGTAGCCGAACCGGAACGGCTTGGGCCGCTTGCCGCGCAGCTCCCGCACGATCGACACCGCCGCGTGCACACCGGTCGGCATGCCGCTCTGGCACGTGCCGTGCAGGACGCCGTACGCCTGCCGGATCGACGCCGCGTCACCGATCGCGTAGACCTCCGGGTGCGACACCGACCGCAGCGAGCCGTCGGTGACGACGCGACCGCGGTCGTCGACCTCCAGCCCGGCCGCAGCCGCCAGCGGCGACACGCGCACCCCGCTGGTCCACAGCACGGCGTCGACCGCGACCGCGTCCCGGTCCGCGAGCTCGACCGAGTCCGGCAGCACCTCGGTGACCTCGACACCGCTGAGCACCCGCACGCCGAGCCGGTCCAGCGCGGCCCGGAGGTGGGCCTGGGCC
>NZ_JBFAAX010001157.1:0-1639 GCF_040639995.1 Actinosynnema sp. NPDC023658
CGGCGTCCGCGCGGGGTCGTAGCGCAGCGGCCCCGGCCGCGCCGAGATCTTCGGCACGCCCGTGCTCGCGCCGGTCGCCAGCAGGTAGGCGGCGCTGCCTCGGGTCGTCGGCGGCGTGGCCGACGCGATCGCCGGCCCCGGCCGGTTCCCGCCGTCCATCAGGTGCACGTGCCCGTACCGGCGGCCGAGCAGTCCGAACAGGACGTCCCGCTCGGCCGCGGGGGTGGCCGGGTTCAGGGGAAAGACGGGCACCTCGGCCGCGAGCGCCGCCGCGATGCCGGTCGCCGCGGCGAGGGTGTTGGCCGCCTCCACGACGACGCAGGACGGCACATCGGGATCGAGCGCCGCCCGCAGCCCGGCCACCGCGTCCTCCACCGACCCGGCCAGCTCGCCCCACGACAGGGTCTGCTCGGCCAGCTCGGAGTCGAACCCGACCAGGGCCGTCCGACCGGGTTCGGCGCGGGCGACGTCGGTGATCCGCCGGTGCACGGTGAGGGTCATCGCTACCGCAGGATCTCGGCCAGCCGCCGGACGCTGGACGCGGTCATGAACTCGTACACGTCCAACGGCCGGTCGAACTCCGCTTCGAGGGCCGCGATGATGCCCAGCGCCGACAGCGAGTCGCCGCCCAGCTCCAGGAAGTCGTCCGTCGCGCCGACCGGCCGCACGTCCATCTGCGCCGACCAGATCGCCGCCACCCGCCGCTCCACGTCGTCGCGCGGGTCCTCGAACAGGGTGCACCGGCCATCCGCGACGGCCGCCGCCAGCTGCCCGGCGTCCACCTCGCCGTCCGCCACCGGGAGGCGGTCCACGACGAGCACGCCGTTGAGCCCGCAGTCCTCACCGAGCTGTCGCCGCACGTGGTTGCGCAGCACCGGCCCGCTCAGGTATTCGGTCAGCTCGACGGCCGCGATCGTGACGTCACGCCCGTCGTGGCGCACGACGGCGACCCCGGCCCGGCTCACCCCGGGGTGCGCGGACAGGACGTCGGCTATCTCGGCCACGTTCACCACGGGCGTTCTCCTATCAGCAGTTCGGCGACGAGGTCGTGCACCGCGGGTTCGCGCAGCAGGTCGGTGTGGTCCACGTCCAGCACGAGGTGCCGCGCGCCGTCCACGGGTGGCTCGTGCTCCTTGGAGGACACGAACAACGGCGTCCCGGAGCGCGTGTCGAACCGGCCCTGGGCGGCCAGCAGCATGTACTCCACGTAGGCGGTGAACCCGCCGGTGAGCTGCTGCCGGAAGAACTGGTTGAGCGACAGCCGCGCGGCGACCTCGCCCATCACCTCGTCGTACCGGTCGACCAGGGCGGCGGCGATGCGGGGCAGGTCGTCCGGGTGCGCCTCGACCAGCCCGTCCGCCAGGGCGCGCGCGCCCTCCATCTCCGCCGCGGTCAGGTGGTCCGCGGAGGTCTCCAGGGTGGAGGTGAACTGGTGGGACAGCGAGCCGGCCGTGGTCGCCTCGGCGTCGAAGAGCACGGTCACCGGGGCCGGCGCGGACTTGGCGACGGCGTCCGCGACGCAGGTGGCCAGCGACGACCCGGCGCAGTACCCCAGCACCGCGCGCACCGGCCGGCCGGTCGCCGCCGCTTCCGCGACCCGTACGGAAGTGCACACGTCGGAACTCCACTCACGCCGGGA
>NZ_JBFAAX010001158.1:0-1637 GCF_040639995.1 Actinosynnema sp. NPDC023658
AGGTGACCAGGCCGCGCAGCCCGGCCGTCGACCCGGGGTCGGCCGCCAGCAGGCCCCGGATCGCCGAGCGGACCAGGGTGACGGTGTCCATCGTGGCGACCGCGTCGTACAACGGGGTCGAGTCCAGCACCCGCCTGCGCCCCACCAGACCGGCCTGCCGGGCCACCTCCAGGACCGCCTCGAAGATCCGGTCCGGCCGAGACGAGCGGGCCAACCTGGCCCGCATGTCCACCAACACCGTGTGTACGAACCCCGGGTAATCGAAATCCAGGCCGCCGGCGGCGTACTTCCACCGGGCGTCGAAGGCGAACCGCTCCACCGCCTCCCGGTCCGACAGGCCCTCGATGCGTTGCAGCACCATCACCACCGCCACGATCATCGGCGGCACCGACCGGCGACCCACATCGGTGAACAAGTCCGCGAACATCCCGTCCGGGAACAACGCGAAGCATTCCCGGTGCAGCACCCCGTAGATCGAGTCGGGCGCGACCCGGCCCTCGCAGTAGTCCACCGTCGACCGCAACAGATCGCCCTGCCGCGGCGCCCGCCCCAACGTCACTCGGACATCCTGCCGAACCGATCACCAATGAGGTATCGGCACCCCGATCCTTAGCAACCCAAAACACCAGCCACCTAGGAGCTGTTTGGGGTTCGGATCATGTAGTTGAGGTTAAGGTTTTCAGCCACATGATTGCTCCTCGTAGATGCAGTCCGGCTTCGTAGCTTTGCGGTGTCTTGTCGTAGCGGGTGGCCAGGCCGCGCCATGTCTTGATCTTCTGGAAGCAGCGTTCCACGGTGTTGCGTCCCCTGTAGCGCACGGGATCGAAGGACACCGGCCGCCCTCCCGCGGAGCCCTTGTTCTTGCGGTTGGCCTGCTGGTCGGTCTTCTCCGGGATCACCGCCGTGATCCGGCGACGGCGCAGGTAGGCCCGGTTGGCCTTGGAGGAGTACGCCCTGTCCGCGGCCACCGCGTCCGGACGGGTGCGAGGCCGGCCGGTCGGGCCGGGAACCCGGACCCGGTCCAGCACCGTCCGGAACCGCGGGCTGTCCGCTGCCTGGCCGGGTGTGAGCACGAACGCCAGCGGCAGCCCGGCGGCGTCGACCGCGGCGTGGATCTTGCTGCTCAGCCCGCCCCGGGACCGGCCGAGTCCGGCCGCCGCAGCCCGTGCCTTCCCACGGCGCCTGCGGGCGGCACGGTCCCGACCGGCAGACGTGCCCGCGTCGGACGCGTCAGGCGCGGACGGCGGCGCATCACCCGCAGCACGCTCTGTTGTGTGGGCAGCGGAGCCCCTTTTTCCTCGGTCAGCGCCTGTTCCAGCGCATCGAGGGTCTCCCCGGCGACCGCCAACCCGGCCGATTCATGGTGCGCCCGCACGATGGTGGAGTCCACGCCGACCAGTTCCAGGTCGACCTGTCCGCGGGAGGCGGCCTCGGCGATCAGCGCGTCCATCAGCGTCTGGAACACTCCGGCCCTGGCCCAGGCGTTGAACCGGGAGTAGATCGTGGACCAGGGTCCGTACCGTTCGGGCACGTCCCGCCAGCCCGACCCGGTGCGGAACCTCCACAGGATCCCGTTGAACTGCTCCCGCACCCGCCGCGGCAACGGCCCCGTGGCCGCCACCGGCACATGCGGCTCG
>NZ_JBFAAX010001159.1:0-1635 GCF_040639995.1 Actinosynnema sp. NPDC023658
GCCGCGTCGCCAAGGATCAGCACCACCGCGGCGAGCCCGGTGAAGAAGGCCAGGAACGCCCGGAGGCGAGGCAGGTCGTTCCTGCCCAACCTGCGCCTGGCCGAAGGCTCGGAGGGGAACCGATGGCCGGACCGGTTGAGGGCGGCGGACTCCTGGGAACGACGCCAACGGTCACCCGAGGAGTCCGCCGCTCACTGTCCACGTCGGTCGCGAGCCTCGACGGCAGTCGACCCGGTGCAGCACGACGGCTGAGCTGTCGCGGTCAGGAAGCTCGGTGCTCCCCTGCCGCCTTGGTGCTCCCCTGCCGCCTTGGTCAGCCCCGGGGCTCGTCCTCGATCACGCCGACCTGCTCCAGGTCTTCCGGAGGGGGCATGTGACGGATGCTCTCGCTGCCCTTGTGGTCATGAGCGCGGCTGTACCGGGTATCCAGCACCCGTCCCAACTTCTGCGCCGCCCCGGCGTACGCGTCGTCCACGGTGGTCGCGTGGTGGGTGACCGCGACCGGCTGCTTGCCCCCGGGCCGCGCCTCGATGACGCACTTCTTGTCCTCGGGCTTGCTGCCCCCGTCCTCGCTGAGGTGCACCTCCACCCGGGTCAACCACCCGCTGAACCGGGACAGGCTGCTCTCCAGGTCGGTGGCCACGAAGGTGGCCAGCCCTTCGCCACCGTGAATGTTGTGGTCGGTGTTTACCTGGATCTGCATGAACACCCTCCGGACGAGACGACAATGGTATTCGTCGATACCACGGGAGCCGCTGACTCAAACCCCACGTCGTTCAACGGGGTTCGCCCCTCGGCACGAGCGTCGAGTGTGGATCCCCGCCGTCCCATCGTTCGACTGGGGCTACCCGTACCTGCCCGATCTCGACACCATACGCTCCAACTGGGTCGCGGAGCGGAACGCGCGATCGGGGACAATGGGGCTTTCGCACAGCAAGAGGGTGGGATGAGGCGACCAACGCTCTTTCTCGTGGTCGGGCTGCCGGCCACCGGGAAGACCAGTGCTGCGCGACGCCTGGAGAGCGAGCGCAACGCGCTCCGCCTGACGAAGGACGAATGGGTGAAGGCCCTCTACGGGCACGAGAACCCGCCATCGGCCTCCGATGTGATCGAAGGACGGCTCATCGAGATCGGCCTGCGAGCTCTCGAACTGGGCAGCAACGTGGTGATCGACTACGGGTTGTGGGGTCGGGACGAGCGGTCCGCGCTGCGGCAGGCGGCGGCGGACCGCGGCGCGGACGTGGAGATGCGCTACTTCGAGGTGTCCCCCGCAGAGCAGCGAAGACGACTCGACCAGCGCCAAGCCGACGAGCCGGACACCACGTGGCCCATGTCCGACGAGGAACTCGCCAGGTGGGCCGACGTCATCCAGATCCCGACACCAGGCGAACTCGACGGCAGCGAACCCGTTGACGACCCACCGGCCGGATTCACCTCCTGGGACGAGTGGCGCAGGCACCGCTGGCCGCCCTCGGTCTCCTGACCGTTACCGCCCGTCAGCATGTGTGGACGTTCGGAAGCGCCTGAACTGTCGTTTCACCGGCCGCTCCCGCCGCGAAGGCAGGATGCTGACGGCCGACTGGCGGTCTTCCGCGCCCAGCACACCAAGGCGGCGTGGCTCTACAGCTCACCGTC
>NZ_JBFAAX010001160.1:0-1634 GCF_040639995.1 Actinosynnema sp. NPDC023658
CCGCGCGTCGACGTTGAAGCCGACCCGCAGCGCGCCGCCAGCGATCAGCTCGTCGGACAGGCCAGGGAACATCCCGTCGAGCGCCTCCATGCCGCGCAGCAGGATGGTGTGGAAGTGCTTGGCCTGCGGCACACCGCGCCGGTGCCCCACCTCGGCCGGCAGCGGATCACGGTCCACGACCGTGATCCGGTCGTAGAACCCGACCAGCGCCCGCGCCGCCGACAACCCGCCCATGCTCGCGCCCAGGACCACCGCATGCTTCATGCGGCGACTGTCCCAGTTGCGCTCGCCCGGCTGCTTCTTCCGCTGTGCGAATCCGCTGCGTCATACGCCGAGCAGGTTCGCCGATCGGCCGAGTCGGTGGTCGACGTGGGCGGCGCGGTCGGTGACGCTGCCCTGGTGCCGGCCGAACAGCTCGAAGCCGATCAGCCCGAACAGCGCGGTGAACACCGGGAACCCGACGGTCGTTCGCGCTCGATCTCGGCCGGCAGCGCGAGCGGCAGCACCGGGACGCGGCAGCCGGGATCGCCGGTCCGCTCCAACGGCCGACCGCGGCCGGGTGGCCCCGTCCGGAGATCCGGACGGGGCCACCCGTTCGTGCGCCAGGTGTCAGTGCCGCTCGATCAGCGACCCGTCACCCCCCTGCCCGCGCCTGCGGAGCGGACTTGAGCGGCACCATCCTGAGCTCGATGGTGTTGCCCGGGCCCGAGGTGACCCCGCTGATCAGGTTGGTCAGCGGGCCGCAGCCGGTGAGCGCCGGCAACGTGTAGGTGCCCGCCGCCGTGCCGCCGCGGAGCGGGTCGAAACCGGGCTTCGACTCCAGCGGGATCGACGCGGGCGCCTGCGTCCGGCAGTTCGGGCTGCTGCTGATCGGGATGCCGAGCAACGTGATGCGCGGCAGCTTCACCGTCACCTTCGACGTCGACCGCAGCACACCGCCCGCCAGCGAACCGGTGGTCTTCCCCTCCTGGACGAACTGCATCTCCGCCCGGACGGGGAGGAAGCCGAACGCCTTGAAGTGGCCGGTGGTGGGGTTGAGGGCGAGGTCCGCCTCGACCGCGCCGGTGGACAGGTTGACCGAGGCCTGGATGCTCCCCGCGAGGGCGACCTCGCCGTGCGCGGCCTTGATCTTCGTGCTGCCGGCCAGGCGGTAGCCGTACTTCACGATCGACGGCCCCTGGTCGGCCTTGGTGCGCACCTTCACCGCGGCGCTCTTGGCCGAGGCGTTGCCCGCCGCATCCTTCGCGATCACCGTGTAGCTGTGCTCGGTGTTCGGGGTAAGGCCGGAGACCGTGGCGGTGGTGCCGGTGACGATGGCGACACACGTGTCACCCTCGAACACCTCGTACGACGTCACACCGATGTTGTCCGTCGACGCGTCCCACGCCAAGTCCACAGCGGTCGTGGTCTGGGACGTGGACCGCACATTGCCCGGCACGGTCGGGGCCTGGGTGTCCGGCAACGCCTTCGTGCGCACCTTCACCGCCGCACTCTTGACCGAGGCGTTGCCCGCCGCATCCTTCGCGATCACCGTGTAGGTGTGCTCGCTGTCCGGCGTCAGACCGTCGATCGTGGCCGTCGTACCGGAGACGATGGCGACACACGTGTCACCCTCGAACACCTCGTACGACGTC
>NZ_JBFAAX010001161.1:0-1634 GCF_040639995.1 Actinosynnema sp. NPDC023658
GTGTTGCTTGTCCTGCCAGGGGATTTATTGTGCCAGGGAGTCAGAGGTAGCGCTTCAGTTCCCGCTTGGCCAGGGACATGCGATGCACCTCGTCCGGACCGTCGGCCAGGCGCAGGGTCCGCGCGGCGGCCCACAGTTCGGCCAGCGGGAAGTCCTGGCTCACCCCGCCGGCTCCGTGCGCCTGGATCGCCTTGTCCAGCACCCACTCGGCCATGATCGGCGTGCCGATCTTGATGGCCTGGATCTCGGTGTGCGCGCCCTTGTTGCCGACGGTGTCCATCAGCCACGCCGTCTTCAGCACCAGAAGCCTGGCCTGTTCGATGCGCACCCGCGACTCGGCGATCCACTCCTGCACCACGCCCTGCCGCGCGATCGGCTGGCCGAACGCGACGCGGGAGATGGCGCGGCGGCACATCAGTTCCAGGGCGCGTTCCGCGATGCCGATCAACCGCATGCAGTGGTGGATGCGGCCGGGACCGAGGCGTGCCTGGGCGATCGCGAAGCCCTCGCCCTCGCCGGCGATCAGGTTGTCGGCGGGCACGCGGACGTTGTCGAACACGATCTCGGCGTGACCGCCGTGCGAGGCGTCGGTGTAGCCGAACACGTGCATCCCGCGCTTGACGTGCACGCCCGGCGTGTCGCGGGGCACCAGGATCAGCGCCTGCTGGCGGTGCCGCTCGGCGTCGGGATCGGTTTTGCCCATCACGATGAAGATTGCGCAGTTGGGGTTCATCGCGCCCGACGACCACCACTTGGTGCCATTGATGACGTACTCGTCGCCGTCGCGCACGATGCTGGTGGCGATGTTGGTGGCGTCGGAGGACGCGACGTCCGGCTCGGTCATGCAGAACGCGGAGCGGATCTCGCCGTCGAGCAGCGGCCGCAGCCACTGCTTCTTCTGCTGCTCGGTGCCGAACATCGCCAGCACCTCCATGTTCCCGGTGTCCGGCGCGGCGCAGTTGAGCGCCTCGGGCGCCAGGTGCGGGCTGCGGCCGGTGATCTCGGCCAGCGGCGCGTACTGCAGGTTCGTCAGGCCGCCGCCGTGGTCGGCGTCGGGCAGGAACAGGTTCCACAGACCCTGCCTGCGCGCCTCGGCCTTGAGCTCCTCCAGCACCGGCGGACGGGCCCACGGGTCCTCGGCGTCGGCCAGCTGCTGCTCCGCGACCGGCTCGGCGGGGTAGACGAACTCGTCCATGAACCGCAGCAGCGTGCCGCGCAGTTCCTCGGTCTTGGCGTCGTAGGCGAAGTCCATCAGTGCTCCCCTGAGGTCGCGGCGAGTCCCTGCCGGACCAGCGGCAGGATGAGTTGGCCGATCTGGTCGAACCCCGCTCCGACGGTCTGGCCGTGGGTGAAGCGGAAGTGGATGCCTTCGAGGATCACGGCGAGCTTGAAGTAGGCGAACGCCGTGTACCAGGCCAGGCCGCTGGTGTCGGCGCCGCTGCGCTCGGCGTAGCGGCGCACCATCTCGTCGGCGTCGGCGAACCCGGGCAACGTGGGCACGGTGCCGGTGATCGGGTCGTCCTCGCGCGCGCCGATGCCGTTCCAGTACACGCACAGCAGGGCGTCGTCGGCCAGCGGGGCGCCCAGGGGGGCCATCTCCCCGTCCAGCACCGCGCGGATGGCAAGCGGGTCCT
>NZ_JBFAAX010001162.1:0-1634 GCF_040639995.1 Actinosynnema sp. NPDC023658
ATCAGCGGCGTGACCTGGTTGAACACCAGGTCGCCGGTGAACAGGACGCGGTCCCGGGGCACCCACGCGACGGCGTCGCCGGGGGTGTGCGCGGGGTGGCCGGGGTGGCGCAGGACGACGGCCTGGTCCCCGACGTGGAGGGTGAGCTCGTCGCGGAAGGTGGCGGTCGGTGGTCGCACCGCGTCGACGCCCCAGTCCGGGGAGGGCGACCAGAGCGGCGGGGTGTCGGTGAGGATGAAGTCCGCGAGGATGCCCTGGCGGGTCAGCTCGTGCGCGACGATCGTGGTCGAGTCGGGGAGCAGGGCGTTGCCGTAGACGTGGTCGCCGTGCAGGTGGGTGTTCACGGCCGCCCGGATCGGTGCGCCGCCGGTGGCGGTGTGCACGGCGTCGAGGAACAGCTGCGTGCGACGGCGGGTGGCGCAGGTGTCGATCAGCACCACCTCCCCGGCGGAGTGCACCGCGCCGGCGTTGTTGATCCACCAGGTGCCGTCGGGCTGGATCCACGCGTGCACGCCTGGCGCCAGTTCCCGCAGGCTCGGATCGGTCGTCATGGCGATCAAACTAGTGCCTCGGGGCACGAGGACGAGGTGTCACCCGATCAGGCGGACTTCCCGAGCGCCTACGTCCACTTGAGGCTGGTTGTGTGTCAAGGGAAATCACTCGATGGAGTGGGCTCCCGAGGGTGCCGCCGGTGGACGTCCTGCCGATCCGCCGGGCCCGACCTACCTTGGGCGGACCAGGCGAACCCCGAGGTGGGCGACCGGTGACGGGACCGCGGCCGGCGACCGCGCCCGGTTCGCCGCCGACCGTCGCGGCGCACCCAGCCGGGACGTCCGGCGGTGGTCCGGCGACGAGGAGGGCGAGTTGTCCGATGACCGACCACGGCAGCCACCGGCGCGTCCGCGAACCGTCGCTGGTGGACGCGATCGTGCCGATGGTCGTGCTGGTGGTGCTCATCGGCGGTTCGCTCGCGCTGTTCGGGTTGGCCGCGCTCGACGGCCCCATCCAGGTCGCGCTCGTGCTCTGCGCCATGGCCGCGGCGCTGGTCGTGCTGAAGAACGGCCACCGCTGGGAGGAGGTCCAGGCTGCGGGCCAGCGGGCGCTCACCTCGATCACCAGCGCGGTGTTCATCCTGCTGGCGGTGGGTGCGCTGATCGGCGCGTGGAACCTGTCCGGCACGATCCCGACCCTGGTCTACTACGGCATCCAGGTGCTCTCGCCCACCTGGTACTACGCGGCGACCGCGTTGATCTGCGCCGTCATCGCGATGTCGATCGGCAGCTCGTGGACCACGGCCGGCACGATCGGCGTCGGCCTGGTCGGCATCGCGGTGATGCTCGGCCTGTCGCCGGCGGTCACGGCCGGCGCGGTGGTCTCGGGCGCGTACCTCGGGGACAAGCTCTCGCCGCTGTCCGAGACGACCGTCCTCACCTCGCAGCTGGTCGGGGTCGACGTCTACCGGCACATCAAGCGCCAGGCGTGGACGTCGCTGCCCGCGTTCGTCATCGCCTTCGTCCTGTTCGGACTGATCGGGCTGCTCCGGCGCGCGGCGCCGACCCAGGCCGACACCGCGTCCGAGCTGCACGCGCTCGGGGACATCTACTGGATCACGCCGCTGAACCTGCTGCCGCTGG
>NZ_JBFAAX010001163.1:0-1632 GCF_040639995.1 Actinosynnema sp. NPDC023658
GACCCGGCGCGGCGTTCGCGGCCGAGGGCGGCTCGGGCGAGAACGGCGCGATCCCGGTCGAGGCCGGTGCCGACGGCAAGGCGTTGATCGAGCTGGACGGCCTGGCGATCACCGCCGAGGTCGACCCGCTGACCGGTGAGATCAACCTCACCGTGGACAACGGCGACGGCACGCCCGAGCAGTACGGCGTGGAGTTCGGCGAGGACACCCCCGACTCCGGCGCCCGTGAGACGCCGACCATCCCCGGCCTGGACGACGCCGTGCCGCTGCCCGCCGACGCTTCCCCCGGTGGCGTCGGGTCGGAGCCGTTCGCCCCGGCGGACGTCACCACCATGCCCGCGCCCGACCAGGGCCTCGGGTTCACCGAGCCGCAGTTCACCGAGGTCCCGGCCGCCGACGTCGGTGCCGGCGCGGCCTCGGGCGGCTTCACCGAGCCTCAGTTCACCGAGGTGCCCGCCGACGCCGGTGCCGCCGCGGGTGGCTTCACCGAGCCGCAGGCCGCTCCGATCGCCGCCCCGGACAACCCGGCGTTCGTCGGCGGCGCCGGCGCACCCGTCGGTGCCGCGGTCGGCGGTGGCTTCACCGACCCGTCGGCGTTCCAGGCGCCGTCCGGGCAGTCGTTCCAGCCCCAGCCGTTCCAGCCGCAGGCGTTCGAGGGCCAGGCGTTCCAGGGCCAGGCGGCCTCGTTCGACGGCGGTCCCGCCCACTACAACACCGAGGGCTCCACGGCGACGTCCGGCGCGTCGGTGTTCGGCGGCGGCGGTTCGGGCTTCAACGGCGCGGACTCCGTGCTGGGTGGCTCGCCATCCGGTTCGGACAACACGTGGAGCAGCCCCCCGGCCGACTCCGCCGACCACGGCCTCGCGTCGGACACGAACGCGTCGCAGGCGGGCCAGGCGGGTTCCGCCACGCTCCCGTCGATGCAGGAGTCCCAGTCCGCCGCGCAGCCCGGCGGTTCCGCCGTCGGTGGCGGCATGATGGGCGGCGGGATGATGGGTGGCGGCATGCCCGGTGGCGGCGGTCAGCAGGGTGGCGGCGACAACGAGCGCAGCAGTCCCGGGCAGTGGCGCACGACCGGGTCGCTGTTCGACGACGACGTCAGCCTCAGCCGCGTCCAGGGTGTGCTGGGTGAGGAGGGCCGATGAGCGTCTCGTCGGACAGGTTGGCCGCGGCGATGAGCCGCATGGACCAGATCTCGCGGGAGCACGCCGACCGGCGTGAGCTGCGGGAGCGCCGGACCCGTGAGGCGAAGGAGCAGGCGGGCGCGAGCTTCGCCAAGCAGGGCCAGGTGGCGCAGAAGATCGTCGAGCGGATCGAGGCGAACGAGAAGGCGCAGAAGGCCGCCGGCGGCTGGAACACCAAGGCGGCGACGGAGAAGAAGAGCGGCGAGTACCGGTTCGGCACCGAGGACGACGAGCCGACCTACGAGACCCCGCCGCCGGTGGCCCCGTCGTGGTCGGCCACCCAGCCGGCGGCCAGCCCGTGGTCGTCCGCCCCGCCGGTCCCGACCCCCCCCCCCGCGGCCGCCGGGCCCCCCCCCCCCCCCCCCCCCCCCGCCCCGCCGGCGCCCCCCCCCCCCGCCCCGGTGGCCGCGGTCGAAGACCTGGGGGTCCAGAGCGGGGTGTCCAGAGC
>NZ_JBFAAX010001164.1:0-1630 GCF_040639995.1 Actinosynnema sp. NPDC023658
GGTCGGGGTCGGCCGTGCGGATCACCGCGCGGGCCGCCTGCAGGAGCATCTGCACGACGGTCAGGTGGTGGCCCAGCCCGTCGTGGATGTCGCGGGCCACCCGGTTGCGCTCCTGCGTCGTCGCCAGCTGCTCGGCCTGGGCGGCGTACCCGCGCAGCCGTTCGTTGGCCGCCGCCAGCTCGGCGCGGGCGTGCTGCTCGCGCACCAGCAGCTCGGTGGTGACGACGGTGAAGGTGGTGACGGCCAACGTGCTCAGCCCCTCGCGCAGCCCGGCCGGCCACTCCATCCCCACGTGGATCAGGGGCGTCACCGCGGCCACCGCGGCAGCGGCCGGCAGCGGCAGCAGAAGCACGCTCTGGGCGACCAGCACGACCAGCAGCAGCACGCCCCCGACCGCCGCACCGGACAGCACGAACACCGCGAAGCCCAAAGGCAGCTGCACCAGCACGTACGCGACGGCGAACGCCCGGCCCCGCCGCTGCGCGAAGGGGAACCCGAAGACGGCGAGCGCGCCGTAGACCAGCCCGACGAGCAGCGTGGGCACGAGCCACTGCTCGAAGCTCTCCGACCCGATCGGCAGCGTCACGTAGGCGACCACCGTCAGGATGCTCAACGCCCTCTGCACGCGCCCACTGTCCTGGACCCCGAACACCACGGTCAACCGAACGGGTGAGGGGCGGACAGGGCGCTCACCGCGGTCCACCGAGACGGCGCTGGATCGAAACACCTCGTGCCTGCCGCCGTCGGGTGGTTTCACCCCTCACCCGGTCGGGGTACCAGGTCGGAGCGTCAAACAGTCGGCGCATCGGCACTGAGAGGCGGCGATGCGTGGTGGAACTCGACTTCGACGATGCGGTCACCTGGGGCCTGCGCGGTTACGTCAGGCTTGTGACCCGGGAACTGGGGCTTACGGGGGAGTGCTCGTACGTGCAGGCCGAGCGGCCGGCGACCGCGTACCTGGCGCTGGACGGCCGGTTGCCCGGGTTCGTGGACCGGGACGTGGCGCTGGTGTGGGACGAGGAGACCGGGTGGTCCGCCGCGGTGGAGACGGACAGCGGCGAGGACGTGCTGGTCCAGGCGCACTTCGGCGGTGACGTGCTGCCCCCGCCCAAGGCGGTCGCCCGCTGGGTGCGCGGGCTGTACCGCGGCGAGCGGGTCACCGTGCCGCACCCCGCGGTCGCGCGCACGGGGCACGACGACCTCGTCCGCCGGCTGGCGTCCTACGACGCCGCCGCCCGCGTGCCCGCGCCGCGCAGCGCAGGAGCCCGGACCGTCCACGGACGACGTGCCGCGGCCCGCGCGCGAACGCTCAAGCCGCCGTCCTCCGCGCGATTGCCGAGGCCGACGTCCTCCGCGCGACCCCGGACCGGGCCCGTATCGGACGCCCCGGACCGGGTACACCGCGGACATGATCTCGCAGCCGTGTGTCGCGGCCTCCAGCCAGTGGGTCGACGAGGACGGCGTCCGGCAGCCGTCCGGCGACGTGCACGCCTGGGCGCCCGGCACCAACCAGACCCTGTGCGGACAGGCGCTGAGCCGCAGCCGGCTCGGCCGGTTCCGGCACGTGCCGTGGGCGGACGCGGTGTGGCTGTCGCAGACCGCGGAGCTGGCGCTGCACCTGTGCCCGCGC
>NZ_JBFAAX010001165.1:0-1627 GCF_040639995.1 Actinosynnema sp. NPDC023658
AGGACCAGTTCGACGCTCGCCCAGTTCTGCGAGTCCGACAGCCGGTGCCGGGGCGGCAGCCGGCGCGGCGCCCGGATGCCGGTGACCAGGCCCGCCACCACCGCGGCGACCAGACCGGAGCTGCCGACCAGCTCGGCCGGGACCGAGGCGAGGAACGGCACGGTGAACGACAGGATCGTGTTGACCGTGGGGTCGCGCACCCGCCTGCGCACGGCCAGGTTCGCCCAGCCGACCGCCGCACCGACGACGACGGCCACCACCACGGCGTACGCGAACGTGCCGACCGCGCCCCAGAAGGAGAACCCGACCGCGGTGGCGGCGACCGCCGTGCGCAGGAGCACCAGTGCGGTGGCGTCGTTGAGCAGGCTCTCGCCTTCGAGGATCACCACGACCCGGCGCGGGACGCCGGTGTTCTTGATGATCGAGGTCGCCACGGCGTCGGTCGGGCTGATGATCGCGCCGAGGGCCACGCCCCAGACGAACCCGAGGCCGGGGACCAGCCGGACGAACAGCAGGCCCAGGGCCAGCGCGCTCGCGATCACCAACGCCACGGACAGACCGCTGATCGCGCCGAACTCGCGCCGGAAGTTCATGGCGGGCATGGACACCGCGGCGGCGTACAGCAACGGCGGCAGCAGGCCTTCGAGGATCCACTCCGGGTCGACCTCGAAGTCCTCCAGCACCGGGGCCAGGCTGATGCCGATCCCCACCAGCACGAGCACGAGGGGAGCCGCCACGCCCGCCTTCGGCGCGAACACCGCGGCCGCCGCGATGACCAGCAGGGCAAGGACCATGACGGCCACGTCCGCGAGCACCCGCACCCTCCCCCTCCGCATCGGTGATCACCATGCTGGGACACGGACGCGCGATGCGCTCGCCCACGCACACCGGTGGGTGGTCGTCAGTCCTGCTGCCAGCCGCCGGTGAACCGCTCGACCAGGCGGGCGACCGGGTCGGGGCCGAACATCAGCGCCAGCGACTCGGCCGACGCGGTGGCCGAGGCCTCGCTGCGGGGGAAGAGCGCCTTCTCGTAGGAGTCGAGGGCGGCCCCGGTGTCGCCGGGGTGGTCCGCGATGGCCTGGCCGAGCTCGGCCCCGTCGAGCATGGCGAGGTTGGCTCCCTCGCCGGCGAAGGGCGTCATGACGTGCGCGGCGTCACCCAGCAGTGTGACGCCGGGGACGCGGTCCCAGCGGTGCCCGACGGGCAGGGCGTTGATGCGGCGCGGCACCGGTGCGCCGTCGGCGGCGACGAGGGCGTGGAAGCGGGCGTCCCAGTCGCGGAAGTGCGCTCGCAGCTCGGCCTTCGCCGCGGCGGCGTCGGTGAAGTCGATGCCGTCCAGCCAGTGCTCCTCGACCCGCAGGGCCGCGTAGACGTGCAGGCTGCCGTCGTCCTCCCGGTGGGCGAGGAAGCCGCGCTCGCCGTCCAGGGCCATGAAGAAGCCGCCGCCGACCAGGTCGACGGCGTCGGGGTGGCGGGTGTCGGCGTCGAGCAGGTCCAGCTCGACGAACGAGATCCCGGTGTAGGCGGGGTGCGCCGGGGAGACCCGCGGCCGGATCCGGGACCAGGCGCCGTCCGCGCCGACGAGCAGGTCGGTGGTGATCGTGCCGCCGTCGGCGAAGGTGACCTC
>NZ_JBFAAX010001166.1:0-1625 GCF_040639995.1 Actinosynnema sp. NPDC023658
CGCGTTGACCGCCTGGGTCGAGGAGGACGGCGTCCACGACCTCCGCTCGCTGGTCGACGAGGCGTTCGCGGCACTGATGGACTCGTGAACGAACGCACCGGTTGCCTGCGTCGTCCTTGAGGCCGACCAGCACGCCCTCGGTGTCGCGGGTGCAGCCGGAGCGCTTCCCATCGTCCACGGTCTCTGTTACCCCCCAGCGCGGTACGGGTGAACACGCGCAGGGTCTGCGCCGCGCCGGTCGGGGTCTCGGTACGCCGTAGTCGCTGCGGGCCCACGTGACCCACTGCGCCGGCACCTCACCGGCCGACACGCCCGAGCCGGCGGCGGCCCGTCCATGGTGGTGCGCGTGGCAGGCCGTGCTGTGGGTGGTCGTGGTGGTGATCCCGGCTCGGGAAAAGCTCCCGCCCGCGGCCCGTCGGGGGGAAGGCCGCGGGCGGGAACACCCCTCGGGTCAGGACAGCAGGACCGTCCGCGAGGCCTTGGCGACCGGGCGGCTGGTGTTCGCCGTGGCCAGGTCCGCGGCGACCTGCACGGAGCTGTAGTCCTTGCCCTTGTCGCCGTTGTACGCGGTGCAGCCGTACCACTCGAGCATGCCCTCGCGGTACACGCCCTTGCAGGTCGGTGCGAGCTTGGAGATCACCGTCGTGTTGCCGTGCACGAGGGTGTCCGCCAGGCCCTGCGTGGTCAGCCCGGCACGTCCGCGGGCGATCAGCGCCACCGGGCCGACCGCGTCGAGGGCGAACCCGAGCTGGTCGATCGCGCCGGGGTCGACCACGGCGTCGAGCAGGCTGTCGACGTAGGTGACGCAGGCGGTGGCGTCGCGGGCGAACGCCTGGAGCGTGTCCGGCGTGAACCGCTCGATGTCCGCGAAGTCGATGATCGCGGCCCGCGCGCACGCCTTGGCCTGCGCGGTGGCGACGAGGTCGATGTGGGTGATGATCTCGGTCTTGGCCGAGTTGATCGCGCCGAGGATCTGCCTGGTCGCCTCCTCCACCGACATGCCCGCCTTCGCGAACTGCTGGTACGCCGAGTAGGCCGCCTGGGCCGCCGCGACGATCGCCTGCACCGTGGACGCCGACACCTCACCGGACTGCGACGCCGCCGCCGGGGCGGCCTGCGCGCCGGGAGCCGCCATCGGCAGGACCACCGCCGTGGCCAAGACCGCAGCCGTCGTGCCGCGCAGCAGTCGCGATCGCATGCCGCTCCTCGGTGCCCGAGCGACCGTTCGTTGCCGTAACCGCATGGAGTCCTCCGTGACCGTGGTGGGGGTGGGGCGAGGACCGGCGTGTCGTGAGCTCGTGCCGTTCCGGTCCGCCACGCCCGCCACCTTGCTCGACCGAACGAACGAAAACCTGCGGGAAACCTGCAACCGCGCGAAGGCCCTGCTAGACCGGGACCACGGGGGCCTGTCGGTGAGAGGGAGTTCCGCGGTGACGGTGGAGTTCCGCGTGTTGGGCCCGGTGCAGGCGTGGATCGGCGGGCGACCGGTGGACCTCGGTCACGCCCGGCAGCGGTGCGTGCTGGCGGTGCTGTTGGTCGACGCCAACCAGTGGCTGTCGGCCGACCAGCTGCTCGACCGGGCCTGGGGTGACCGCGTCCCGCCCGGCGGCCGGAACACGCTCTAC
>NZ_JBFAAX010001167.1:0-1624 GCF_040639995.1 Actinosynnema sp. NPDC023658
GGTTCGCCGGGGTGTCCGCCCAGGTCGGTCAGGGCTTGGAGTTCCGGGCGATCACCGCGGTCGTGCTCGGCGGTGTCGTGCTCGGGGGTGGTCGCGGCTCGGTGGTCGCCGCGGCCGCGGGCGCGCTGTCGTTGGAGGCGCTGTTCTCGCTGCTGAACCTGCTCGGCGTCTCGGGCGCGCTCGAATCCGCCGTCCAGGGCGTGATCATCATCGCGGCGGTCGCCTACGCCGCCCGCGGCACCGGTCGGAGGTGGACGCCGCGGTCCCGCGAACCCGTCCCGACCACCTCCTGAACCGCGCCGAAGAAGCCGAGGAGTAGCACGATGAACAGGAAATGGTCCGCCGTCGCCCTCGTGGGCGCACTGGCGATGACCGGGTGCTCCAGCGACCTGCCCACCCAGGGCACCGGCACCACGACCACTTCCGGCACGGCCGCGGCCGAGTCCGAGTTCTTCGACCGGGCCGAGTACGAGCGGCAGGTGGCGCTCCGCACCGCGAAGCCGGTCGGCCTGGACGGCGACGGCTCGGCGTCCGGGCCCTGGGAGCAGGTGCTCGACCCGAAGATGGTCGACACCGCCCGGTACGCCAAGCCCGGCGGCGGTCACCACCTGTGCTTCTCCAACGCCTCGGTGGACAACCCGTGGCGGCAGGTCGGCTGGAAGACGATGCAGGAGGAGGTGCGGCTGCACCCGGAGATCGCGAAGTTCACCGTCCTGGACGCCGAGGCCAAGGACGACAAGCAGATCAGCGACCTCCAGTCGTTCGCCTCGCAGGGGTGCAGCGCGCTGATCGTGTCACCGAACACCACCGCCACGCTGACCCCGGCCGTCGAAGCGGCGTGCGGCACCGGTGTGCCGGTGATCGTGTTCGACCGCGGCGTCGACTCCGACTGCCCGGTCACGTTCATCCACCCGATCGGCGGGTTCGCGTTCGGCGCGGACGGCGCGGAGTTCCTCAAGGAGAAGGTCAAGGCCGGCGGCAAGGTGCTGGCGCTGCGCATCCTGCCCGGCGTGGACGTGCTGGAGCAGCGGTGGGCCGCGGCGAACGAGATCTTCGCCGGCAGCGGGCTGGACGTCGTCGGCGTCGAGTTCACCGACGGTGACGCGGCCAAGACCAAGACCATCGTCGGGGACTACCTCCAGCGCGAGGGCGCCATCGACGGCGTGTGGATGGACTCCGGCGCGACCGCCGTCGCCGCGGTCGAGGCGTTCCAGGACGCGGGCGTGCCGATCCCGCCGTTCGTGGGCGAGGACCAGCAGGACTTCCTGCGCACGTGGGTCGCGGAGAAGATGACGGCGGTCGCGCCCACCTACCCCACGTTCCAGTGGCGCACACCGGTCATCGCCGCGCTGCGCGTGCTGGAGGGCAAGCAGGTCCCGCGGGAGTGGGTGCTGCCCCAGCCGAAGGTGACCCAGGACAACATCCGGGACTTCATCAAGGAGGACATGCCGCCGCTGCACTACGCCATGTGCGGCTGCGAGTCGATGCCGGGCTATCCCGCGCCCTGGAAGTAGTCGTCCGGCGCCGCGGACGACCGTCCGCGACGCCGAACCCGCGATCGGAGGGGAATACCCATGGCTGGTGAGCCCACCGGGCTCTGGCTGATCGGCGCGCGCGGCTCCGT
>NZ_JBFAAX010001168.1:0-1621 GCF_040639995.1 Actinosynnema sp. NPDC023658
CCGCCGCACCGCTGGACGAACTGCTGGCCGAGGCCGTCGACCTGATCGCCGCGGGGCTGGCCGACCCACCGGGCCCGGCCGCCCGCGCCGCACGACCGAGACCCTGACACACCGCACCACCTACCGGGGGGATCCGATGTCCACCGAAACCGGCACGACCTCGCGCCGGGACGTCCTGCAAGCGATGTCCGGCCTGATGCTGGGCATGTTCGTGTCCATCCTGGCCTCGACCATCGTGTCGAACGCCCTGCCGCGCATCATCGCGGACCTGCACGGCTCGCAGTCGGTCTACACCTGGGTCGTCACGACCGAGCTGCTGGCCATGACCGCGACCGTGCCGCTGTGGGGCAAGCTGGCCGACCTCTACAGCCGCAAGCTGCTGATCCAGCTCTCCCTCGGCCTGTTCGTGGTGGGCTCGCTCATCGCCGGGTTCTCCCCGAACGTGGAGGTGCTGATCGCCAGCCGCGTCGTGCAGGGCCTCGGCGCGGGCGGCATGACCGCGCTGGCCACGATCGTGATGGCGGCGATGATCCCGCCGCGCGAGATGGGCCGCTACGCGGGCATCTTCGGCGCGGTGTTCGGCGTCGGCACGGTCGCCGGCCCGCTCATCGGCGGTGTCATGGTGGACACCTCGTGGCTGGGCTGGCGCTGGTGCTTCTTCATCGGCGTGCCGTTCACCCTGGCCTCGATCGTGCTGCTCCAGCGCACGCTGAAGCTGCCGTTGGTGCGCAATGAGGTCACGATCGACTACCTGGGCGCGGCGCTGATCGTCGGCGGCGTGTCCACGCTGCTGGTGTGGTCGACGCTGGCGGGCCACCAGTTCGAGTGGGCCTCGGCGTGGACCGCGGTGCTCGTGTCGGTCGGCGTGGTGCTGCTGGCGCTCGCGGTGTGGGTGGAGTCGCGGGCGGCCGACCCGATCGTGCCGCTGACGATCTTCTCCAACCGCACGGTGGCGCTGACGACGTTGGCCAGCGCGCTGGTGGGCGTGGCGATGTTCGGCGGCACGGTGTTCCTGTCCCAGTACTTCCAGATCGGCCTGGGCAAGACGCCGACGCAGGCGGGCCTGATGAGCCTGCCGCTGATCTTCGGCCTGCTGGTGTCCTCGACCGTCGCCGGCCAGCTGATCACCAAGTGGGGCAGGTGGAAGGCGTTCCTGGTCTCCGGCGCCGTCGTCATGGTCGGCGGGATGCTGCTGCTGGCCACGATCGACGCGGACACGAGCGTGTTCGTCGTGAGCGTGCACATGGCCGTGCTGGGCGTCGGTGTCGGCATGCTCATGCAGAACCTGGTGCTGGCGGCGCAGAACGACGTGCCCGCCCGCGACCTCGGCGCGACCACGTCGACCCTCACGTTCTTCCGCAGCCTCGGCGGCGCGATCGGCGTGAGCGCGCTGGGCGCGGTGCTCGCCAACCGGGTGACCGCGTTGAGCGAGGAGAAGTTCGGCCCGGCGCCGGGTGGCGGCGAGGGCACGGTGCCCGACCTGGCGCTGCTGCCGGAGCCGGTGCGGCTGGTCGTGCGCGAGATCTACGCCACGGCCACGGCCGAGCTGTTCCTGATCGGTGCGCCGATCGCGGTGCTGGCGCTGGTGGCGGTGCTGTTCATCAAGGAGAAGCCGCTCAAG
>NZ_JBFAAX010001169.1:0-1620 GCF_040639995.1 Actinosynnema sp. NPDC023658
GCAGCCGATGATGATCGCGCCCTGCTTCTTCATCGGGCTGTAGCCGTTGGGCAGCGCGCCGTCGTAGAGCGTGGTGAGGTTGTCGGTCTGGGCGTTGGCGCCCTTGAGGGCGAATCGCGAGGTGCCGTTGTTCTTCAGCATCGCGGTGACGAACTTGCTGGGGAAGGCCCGCTGGTTGGGGTTCCAGGACTGGCTGCCGCCGGGGTAGAGACCCCATTCGAGGTCGGCCTGGACCCACGGGCCCGAGCCGGAGCAGCCGCCGAACCAGCACTGGGTGCTGAAGTTGATGGCGTCCATCGCCCCGGCGGCGTCGGCCGCGCGGGTGGTCTCGCTGTTGCCGTAGTCGAAGCAGCAGCCGTTGTTGACGTGCGTGCCGCTGGTGACCATGTACATGCCCTCGGGCGCGCTACCGGTGGGCACGCCGGTCAGGTGGCCGTCGCGCCAGTAGCTGTTGCCGGGGTTGATGTAGAGCGAGTAGGTCTTGCTGCCGCCGACCGACAGCGACTCGGTCGTCGCGTTGGCGGGCCGGCTCTGGGTGGACCCCGGGACGACCGAAGAACCCTGGTACCACAGGTCGTTGCCGCGGCCGGACTGGTCGTAGACCACCGTGATCACGCACGACGTGCCCGCGCAGAACGAGTCCTGCGCGGCGGCGTCGGCCACCCCGGTGGACAGCAGCCCGATGTTCCTGGTCGTGTTGTCCGAGGAACGCCTGACCTGGTACAGGTTGCCGCTGTACGAGCTGAGGAGGGCCCGCGTCGTGCTGTGCGCCGCCACGCACGGCGTGCCACCCGACGCGTAGATGTCGCACGGCCCCGTGGGTGCGGCCGAGGCGGCCGGCGCCCAGGCCAGGGTGTCGGTGGTCAGCACGGCGGCGGCCACCGCGGCCACCGCGAAGACCGTGAACACCGCGCGCAGGCGGGTGGCCGCCCGTGAGCGTGGTCTGCCGGCCGTGCTGTCCGGTGGGGGAACAGGGAAAAGCTGCATCCTGCGACTCCTTTGTCTGCTCCTGCGGTCACGACGAGAGCGGTCGTCGGCCGAGCAGCCGGCACGGGCCGGGGCGGACCGGTCCTCGTCGCCGCGGGCACTGCTGCTGGTGGCGATTCCCCGAGGACGGCCGCTCCGTGCGTAGGATCGACAGGGTGCGCGGGCGCTACGGTTCTCGAACCGATTCGACCGAAATGCACGGTACGCCGAAACTTCTTCGGTGAGCAATGGCTCAGCGTCTCGAATGGTGCCGCGCACCCCGCCTGACCAGGTAGGGAGCAGGCGCGGTGCGGGAACCTGGCAGAAATATGTCAGCCGGCGGGACCGCCGGTCCTCGCCGGGTACCGTGGCCGGATGACCGGTGAGGGCGCTGTCGGCACCCTGTCGGTCTGCGCCGTCGAACCGGCCGATCGTGGCGGTCCTGCGACGCCGCACCGAGCTGCACCAGGGTGTTCTGCGCGCCCGCGGGAGATGTCGTCGGTCCCGTGAGGCGAGCGAGCGGGGCGTTCCGAGGGGCAGTGGTCGGTGCGCCGTCGGCAGTGCCGCGCGGACGGAGAACAGGAAGTCGAACCGGTTCGATCCCTGCTCGGCCCGATCCGCTCGGAGTCCTCATGGTTCAACGACGAACTGACG
>NZ_JBFAAX010001170.1:0-1617 GCF_040639995.1 Actinosynnema sp. NPDC023658
GGCCATCGCCAGCGGGTGCAGCGATTGCAGCAGCAGCGCCCGCAGGCCGCCGATGAACATGGCCGCGTCGCCGTGCACCCGGCGGATCGGCCGGTCGGGACCGAACCAGCGCGGTCCCCGCGCGCTGTGCAGGCGCGTGCGGTGGCTCTCGCCGTCGGGGCCCGCGACGCGGGAGAACAGCGCGTCGGCGGCGTACCGGCGCAGCGGTTCGGTGTCCATGCGCATCACCTCGTCGCGCCCAGACTAGGCATTCGACCCGCCCGTGTCACCGAACGTGGTCGGCACGGGCCCGCGTCACACCGTCGTGGTCAGGACGTCGGAGGGCCGAACCACCGGCCGGCGGCCCGTTCGAACGCCGTGCGGTCGGGGTGGCGGTCACCCGCCCACACGACCGTGCCGTCGGGCCGGACGAGCACCGCGCCCACCCCGAGGTCGTTCCGCGCGGGCCCGGCCGCGTACCGGATCCGACCCTCCCAGCGCGCCGCCGGACCGCGCAGGCACCGGTCGGCGCTGAAGTCCAGCGCGACGCCGCGTCCGTCCCGCATCAGCTCACCGAGGCGAGTGCCGCCGCCGTTGCCGTCGTCGAGGTGGAAGTCCGGGGCGTTGTGGCCCACCAGCGGCTCGTCGCTGCCGAGCTCGTAGCGGATCGACGACCCCGAGACCTTGCCGTACGCGTAGGTCGTGCCGTCACGGGTGCCGAGCAGGTCGCGGATCAGGCCCTGGACCGCCTGCCCGTGCGGGTCCGGCCGCATGGCCGCCGCCTGGGCGCGCGTCCAGTCGAGCACCCACGCGCCGATCGGGTGACGCTCCTGCGTGTAGGTGTCGAGGAGCCCGTCCGGCGCGTGCCTGCGCACGGTCGCCGCGAGCTTCCACCCCAGGTTCACCGCGTCACCGATGCCGGTGTTGAGCCCCTGCCCGCCGAGCGGGGAGTGGATGTGCGCCGCGTCGCCCGCGAGCAGGACGCGACCACGCCGGTAGGTCGTCGCCTGCTTGGCCCGGTCGGTGAAGCTGGAGGCGAGGTGGACCTCGCTCAGCGTCACGCCGGTGCCGGACACCCGGCGCAGGACCGCCTGGAGGTGGTCGCGAGTCGGGTGCCGGGTGCGGTCGAACGCGCCGCCGTCGAAGTCCATCACGCCGAGGTGCCCCGACGTCGGCATCCGGATGTACATGCCCGTCGGCGTCAGGTTGAACCCCGGGCTCAGCTCCTCCGGGTCGGTGAGGGTGACGAGCATGGCGTAGCCGGTGAACTGCGGCTCGGTGCCGACGAACTCGAAGCCCGCCCGCCCGCGCACCGCGCTGCGCCCGCCGTCGCAGCCGACGACCCAACGCGCGGCGTGCTCGTGCTCCCCGGCGTGCACGACGACGCCCTCGTCGTCCTGCGTGACGGCGTCGACCGCGACACCGCGCCTGATCTCGACGCCCAGCTCGGACGCCCGCTCGGACAGCACCGACTCGACCGCTTCGAGGCTGGTCATCAGGCCGTCCACCGCCGGGCCGGGCAGTCGGAACGGCAGGGCGGCCAGGTCGACCCGGGCCGGGTCGAGCACCATGCCGGCGAAGTGGCCGACGCTGCGCGGGGGTGGTGGCCCGCCGGTGTCCGCGCCGGGATCCGCCGGG
>NZ_JBFAAX010001171.1:0-1617 GCF_040639995.1 Actinosynnema sp. NPDC023658
TGCACGGTCGGCAGCGTCGGCGCGCCCGCGCGCAGGGACGCCATCAGCCCGCGCTGGTCGAGCAGCTCGACGGTGCCCGCGTTGATCGCCATTCCCGGCGCGTCCACGCGCGGTGCGGCGCTCCGCTCGACGACCGCGGTGCGGACCCCGGCCAGGCCGAGTTCGCAGGCGAGCATCAGCCCGGTGGGGCCGGCGCCGACGACGATCACGCTGCTGTCCATGGGGTGTTCCCCTTTCACGAGTGGGTGGTCAGCTCGGTGCGCAGGTGCCGGGCGAGCGCGGCGGGCGTCGGGTGGTCGAACACCGCGACCGGCGCCAGCAGCACCCCGGTCGCCTCCTTGAGCCGGTTGCTCAGCTCGAGCGCGGTGAACGAGGTGAACCCCAGCTCCAGCAGGCTGTCCCCGGGGTTGATCGTCTCCGGCGCGTCGTGGCCCAGCGCGGTGGCGGCGTGCGCGCACAGCAGGTCGAGCAGCAGCGCCTCCTGCTCGTCGGCGGGCACGCCGGCCAGGCGGCGCAGCAGGTCGTCCAGCCCGTCGGCACCGTCCGGTCGGTCCTCGGCGGTGTCCGGCGGGACGTCGTCGACCCGCTGCCGCCACGCCGACAGCACGGGCAGCAGCTCCTCCAACGCGCCCCTGCCGTGCTCGTCGACGTCCAGCGCCGCCGCGAGCCCGTCCGCGTCCGCGTGGTCGACCGCACGCCAGAACTCCTGCTCCGCCGCGGTCCTCGTCGACGTCGGCGGCGCGTCCAGCCAGAAGCGCCTGCGCTGGAAGGCGTACGTCGGCAGCTCGACCCGGCGGCCGCCCGGGTGCAGGGCGGACCACGCGACCGGCAGGCCGTGCACGTGCGCCCGACCGAGCGCGGTCAGCAGCGACCGCACCTCCGGTCGGCCGCGCCGCATCGTCGGCACCAGCAGGGCCGCCCCGCCGGGCGGCAGGCAGTCCGCCGCCATCGCGGTGAGCGTCGCGTCCGGGCCGATCTCCACGAACGCGGTGACGCCCCGGTCGTGCAGGTGCCGGATGCCGTCGTGGAACCGGACGGCGTGCCGGACGTGGCGCACCCAGTAGTCGGGCGAGCACAACTCGTCGGCCGTCGCCGGTTCGCCGGTCAGGTTGGACACGACCGGGATGCGGGGCGGCGCGAACGCCAGGCGCTCGGCCACCCGGCGGAACTCGTCGAGCACGCCGTCCATGTGCGGCGAGTGGAACGCGTGGCTCACCTGGAGCCGCCTGGTCTTGCGGCCCCTGGCACGCCAGCCCGCGGCCACCTCCTCGGCGGCGTCGGCGTCACCGGCGATCACGACGGCGGACGGCCCGTTGACCGCGGCCAGGTCGACCAGGCCCGCGGGCAGGTCCGGGCCCACCTCGTCGGCGCTCGCCCGGATCGCGATCATGACCCCGTGGTCGGGTGCGGCCTGCATCAACCTGCCCCGCGCGGCCACCAGCGCCGCCGCGTCCGAGAGGGAGAGCACCCCGGCGACGTGCGCGGCGACCAGCTCACCGACCGAGTGGCCGATGAGGTGGTCCGGCGTCGGGCCGCTGTGCTCGACCAGGCGGTAGAGCGCGGTCTCCAGGGCGAACAACGCGGCCTGCGTGTACCGGGTCCGGTCCAGCGATTCCC
>NZ_JBFAAX010001172.1:0-1616 GCF_040639995.1 Actinosynnema sp. NPDC023658
GCCCTCCAGCGCGTCCACGTCGGCGCCGTAGCCGACGGCCGCACCGGGCAGCGCGATGCGGGCGTGCCGGGGAGAGCTGTGCGGGCGCACGGCGCGCAGCAGGACGTCGGCCGCCTCGGCCCAGTCGGCACGGCTCCACGCGGCGGACGGCGCGTCGGCCCGCGGGAACGGATACGGCGGCATGTGCCCCGCCCTCCAGTGTCGAACATCGATCGATCACAGCGATGAGCACTTGCTTTCGCTTTTGATCGCTTAGGGTGTCAAGGAGTAAATACGTGCACGAGTGATCGTGTCAAGGGTCACAACCCAGCCGGTCGGTCGGATCCCGGCGCTCCGCCGGCCCTCGGAGATGCCGCCTGTCGCGGCGCATCGCCGTCACGCGTCAACGACATAATGGATCGCGATCAACGACAGGAGGACCAACCGTGACGAGAGCGCGCACGGGGGACGGCGCCGTCCACCCGGACCGGGAGCCGGTCGGGTCGACGACACCGGTCCTGCCCGACGCCCCGGTGCGGTCCGGCGGTCCGCACCCGCTCGTCGCCGCAGGGGGTGCGCCGTGAACCCCGAGTCCCGCACCCTGGCCGCCGGTCGTCGCGCGTCGATCCTGGAGGCGCTGCACCGGGACGGCACCGTCCGCATCTCGGACCTCAGCGAGAGGCTCGGCGTCACCGCCGTGACGCTGCGCCGCGACATCGCCCACCTGGCCGGGGAGGGGCTGCTGCGCCGGGTGCACGGCGGGGCGACGCTGCGGGCCGTCGAGGTGACCGCGCCCGGTGCTCAACCGGTGGAGGCGGTCGAACGGGCGCACCAGGGCGCGGCCGGGATGTTGGTGCCCTCGTTGGACTACTACTGGCCCGAGGTGGTCCGCGGCGCGGAGGAGGAGGCGTCCGGGCAGGGGTTGCAGGTGCTGCTGCGCGGGTCCTCCTACGAGAGCGCCGACGACCGCCCCCAGCTGGAGCGGTTGCTGGACAACGAGGACGTGTGCGGCCTGATCGTCGCGCCCAGCCTGACCGCGCCGAACGCCGAGACCACGATGGAGTGGCTGAGCACGCTGGACACACCGGTGGTGCTCGTCGAGCGGATGGCGACCATCGGTCCGCGCCAGGTGGTCCTGGAGTCCGTGGTGACCGATCACGCCCTGGGCGCGGCCATGGCCGTGCACCACCTGGCCGACCTGGGGCACCGCCGGATCGGCGTGATCACCAGCGAGAACAGCCCGACCTCCCCGCACGTGCGCCGCGGGTGGCACGAGGGCTGCGAGGCGGCCGGCCTGGACCCGGCGTCCGCCGTGGACGCCGCCGTGCCGCGACCCGTCACGTCCGGTTGGGACGCCGCGCTGGACGAGGTGCTGGACGGCTTGGCCACCACCGGGACCACGGCCGTGCTGGTGCACGCCGACGCCGAGGCGATGGCCCTGGTGCAACGCGCCGAGCAGCGCGGCGTCCGGGTGCCGTCCGACCTGTCGGTGGTGGCCTACGACGACGAGGTGGCGGCGCTGTTCACGCCCGCGCTGACCGCCGTGCGCCCGCCCCGCCGGTCCATCGGCCGGGCCGCGGTGTCGTTGCTGGCGGCCCGGTTGCACGACCCGGACCGCCCGACGCACCGGGTGGTGA
>NZ_JBFAAX010001173.1:0-1615 GCF_040639995.1 Actinosynnema sp. NPDC023658
CGACCCGGACGAACTGGCGCGGGCGCTGGTCGAGGTCGCGGTCCGCACGTCGGTGCGAGCAGCACGAGGCCGACGGGGCTGGCCCGCACGACCGCTTCGACGGTCCGGTGGGCGTCCTCCACGAGCCGCGCCGAGCGCATCGTCTCGTGGAACATGAACGCGGCGACCACCAGCCCCACCAACGGCATCACGATGGACGTGACGAGCGGACCGGTCACCGCGACCGGCGTGACGGTGATCCACACCGCGGCCCCGGACAGGTACCCCAGCAGCGCGGGGACCGCCCGGAGCGGGAACGTCTCGTTGTCCCCGCGCAGGGCCCGCCGCACGGTCACCGCGAACAGGAAGCCGATCACGGGCTGCGGGTTGGGCAGCACGAACACCGCGCCGTGGGCGACGGCGCACTCCGCCAGCGCGACGAGCCAGCTGTCCCTCCCGGGCAGCAGCCGCCACGACGCCAGCACGAGCACCAGCAGGCCGACCAGCACGAGCCTGCCGGGCCCGTCACCGACGAAGTAGAGCTGGAAGGTGAACGCGACAGCGGTGAGCCAGGCGAAGACCTCGGTCATCCGCCTGATCCGGCGCAACCGCGCCTGACCGGGTGACGAGAGCGCGTCCTCCACCACGGAGCGGGTTGGACGAGCCACGCCCGGTTACCCCCAAGTCAAGCGGCGATCGACTGAACTCCCTGACGGAAGATCGAACTATCCATACCGGCGTTCACGTTCTCAACCGCCATTCGGGTGAGTCCACTATGGACCGTCGCTGCGCTGGGTGGTCGGAGCCGGATCAGGACGCCGGGGTGGCCCCCCGCGGCGGCGCGCTGTCGGGCAGCGGGTCGGGCGTGGCCTCCGCGAGGTCGGCGGCCACCGCCTTGGCCTCGTCGATCTTGCGCTGGGACGCGGCCAGCCGCGCGTCCTCCTCGGGCGTCTCCACCCGGAAGGCGTCGACGTCGAGCGGGCGCGACGCGTCGGTGTCGTCGGCGTCAGGATTACCGGCATCGGGACCACCGGCGTCGACACCGCCCACGTCGGGGCTGTCGGTGGCGCGGGCGGCCGTCTCCGGGTCCGCCGTCCCGGGGGTCGCGGACCCCGGCGTGCCCGACCTGGGCACAGTGGTCGCGGGGGCGCCGGTGCCCGGGGTGTCGATCTCGGGGGTGCTGTCGTCGGGGTCCACGTCCTCGGGGAGGTCGGCCTGGGGTGCGGTGGTGCCGGGTGTGTGCGCTCCGGACGCGTGGGCCGCGGATGCCTGGTCCCCGGACGTGTCGGCGCCGGGGATGCCGCTGCCGGTGGTGCCGGCGGGCATGTCGGCCTCGGGTGCGGCGGTGCCGAAGGCACGGCTCCCGGACGCATCGGTCTCCGGCGTGTTGATCTCACGTTCCTGCTCGTAGGCCATGTGACCAGGGTTTCCGCCCACCCGAACGGCAAACTTGGACACCGGCCGCACGGCGGACTACCGTCGATAAGAGCCCGCTGGTTCGTAAAGCCTGAAGCCGCCGAGGAGACCCGATGTCGAGCACCACGACCGCGCCACCCCGCCCGTCCGCGCGGCGGCGCGTCACCTTCACGGCGGTGCTGCTCACGGTGTCCGCGCTGCTGTTCTGGGTGCCCTGGAC
>NZ_JBFAAX010001174.1:0-1607 GCF_040639995.1 Actinosynnema sp. NPDC023658
ACCCGACCACCGGAGACCTCGCCGTCCACCACGTGTCGGATCGGCCGGGCGACGCCGCGGACGTGGCGTCGGCCGCGGCCCAGGAGGCGTTGACGGCGATCCAGGCGCACCGCGGCGACGGCCGGCTCGTGATCGTCACCCGCAACGCGGTCGCGGCGGTGGCCGGTGACGTGGTGGACCTCGCGCACGCCGCAGTGTGGGGCCTGGTGCGCTCGGCCCAGGCCGAGCACCCCGGCCGGTTCGTCCTGGTCGACGCGGACGGCTCGTGGGGCGGCGAGCTGTCCGACGAGTCGGACCCGGTCGTGCGGCGGGGGTCGCTGCACGCGCCCCGGCTCACCCGGGTCGACCGCCCGCTGACCCCGCCGGACGGTCCGTGGCGGCTGGAGGACGTCGGCACGGGCAGCATCGACGACCTCGCGCTCGTGCCCCGGTCGGAGCCGACCGAGCCGTTGGAGCCGGGACAGGTCCGGATCGCCCTGCGCGCCGCCGGCCTCAACTTCCGCGACGTGCTCATCGCGCTCGACGTCTACCCCGGCGAGGCGTTGATGGGCGGCGAGGGCGCGGGCGTGGTGCTCGACGTCGGGCCGGGCGTCGACCGGTTCCGGCCCGGTGACCGGGTGCTCGGCCTCGCGGTCGGTGCGTTCGGGCCCCGTGCCGTCGCGGACCACCGGCTGCTCGCCCCGGTCCCGGACGGCTGGTCGTCCGCTCGTGCGGCGGCCGTCCCGGTGGCGTTCCTGACCGCCTGGCACGGCTTGGTGGACCTCGGGCGGGTCGGACCCGGTGACCGGGTGCTGATCCACTCCGGTGCGGGTGGCGTGGGCATGGCCGCGATCCAGCTCGCGCGGCACCTCGGCGCGGAGGTGTTCGCGACGGCGAGTCCGGGCAAGTGGGACGTGCTGCGCGGTCTCGGTCTGGACGACGAGCACATCGCGTCGTCGCGGACGGTGGAGTTCGAGCAGCGCTTCCCCTTGGTGGACGTGGTGCTGAACTCGCTGGCCGACGAGTTCACCGACGCGTCGCTGCGCCTGCTCGCGCCCGGCGGCCGGTTCGTGGAGATGGGCAAGACCGACGTCCGGGACGACACCGGCGTCACCTACCGGGCGTTCGACATCGCGGACGCCGGCCCGCGGCGGCTGGGCGAGATCCTGGCCGGGACCGTGCGGGCCTTCGCGGACGGCGTGCTGACCCCGTTGCCGATCGACGTGCGGGGCGTGCGCGACGCGGTGGACGTGTTCCGGCACATGAGCCAGGCCCGGCACGTCGGCAAGATCGTGCTCGCGCTGCCCTCCGCCCTCGACGGCACGGTCCTGATCACCGGTGGGACCGGGACGCTCGGTCGTGCGGTGGCGGCTCACCTGGTGGCGCGGCACGGCGTGCGGCGGGTGGTGCTGGCGAGCCGCGGTGGTGGCGAGCCGCCGGACCTGGACGCGGACGTGCGGGTCGTCGCGTGTGACGTGTCCGATCGTGCGCAGGTCGCCGCGCTGGTGGCGTCGATCCCGGACCTGACGGCCGTGGTGCACGCGGCGGGCGTGCTCGACGACGCCGTGGTCACCGCGCTGACGCCGGACCGGCTGACCGCCGTGTTCGACCCCAAGGCACGGGCGGCC
>NZ_JBFAAX010001175.1:0-1606 GCF_040639995.1 Actinosynnema sp. NPDC023658
ACCTGGAGGACGACATCGAGGTCGTCGCGGAGGCCGCCGACGGCGACGCGGGCGTGGCGCTGGCCAGGCAGCACCTGCCCGACATCGCGCTCGTCGACATCCAGATGCCGGTCGTCGACGGCATCGAGGCGACCCGACGCATCGCCGCGGACCCGGCCCTGGCCGGGGTGCACGTCGTCATCCTCACCAACTACGGCTTGGACGAGTACGTCTTCAACGCCCTGCGCGCCGGCGCGGCGGGCTTCCTCGTCAAGGACATCCAGCCGGAGGACTTCCTGCACGCCGTGCGCGTCGCCGCGCGCGGCGACGCCCTGCTCGCCCCCTCGATCACCCGCAAGCTGATCGACCGGTACGTCGCCCGGCCGCTCGACAACGCCACCCACACCGGACTGGCGGAACTGACCAACCGCGAACGCGAAGCCGTGGTCCTGGTCGCGCAGGGCCTGTCCAACGATGAGGTCGCGGACCACATGGTGATCACCCCGCTGACCGCGAAGACCCACATCAACCGGGCCATGACCAAGCTCCACGCCCGCGACCGGGCCCAACTCGTCGTCCTCGCCTACGAGTCCGGCCTGGTGACACCGCGCAACTCCTGACGGCCGCGACAGCACCGGTGCGGTGGGGGATCAGTCCCGCCAGTGGTTCTGCGGTTCGCTGCACACCTTGTAGGTGGGGCCGTGCCAGCAGACCGTGACCTTGGTCCGGTCGAACCCGCCGACCCGGTCGGGGTCGCCCAGGCTGATGGGGAAGTCGCGAGTGCCGCTGTACACCGTCCTGGTGTCACTGTCGATCTTGGTCGATCCGGCGTACGCCTCGAAGTAGGCCGTGACGTACCCGCTCGAGTACCCGTTGACCACCGTGCCGGTGATGTTCGCGCTTCGGTTGCTCCAGGAGATCCAGCCCAGGGTGTACGCGTAACAGCCGTTCGAGTCGGGCACGCACACGTTGAAGTAGTCGTCGTTCCAGGCGGCCTCGGTCCGGGCGGACGCCGCCGGGACGCCCACCACCGCCCCCAGGGTCATGGCCAGTGCGGCGGCCGCGACCACGCGTCGAATGCCGATCATGTAGTTCCCCCTCGTTCGCAGGACGTCAAGTCCTGGCACGCACCATCGCAGGGGGCTCTAACAAGTCCCTAAACGTGGACCGGCTCACCGGGAACCGACGCCCGTCAGGCCCACGGCTACATCGACTCCGCCGGCGAGGTCCACGACTCCACATGAAGGCCTACCTCACCGCCCTGGAGAAGGACCTCCCCTGATCACCGAGGTCCGGCCCGCCGCCGCCCGCGGACACCGCGCCCGGACGCTCCTGTGAGGATGGACGATGCCTGCACCGACGCTCGACCACCGAGCCACCGGGTACGTCGCCGAACCGCTGCGCGCGGTGTTCCCGTCCGGGCGCGGGAGTCGCAGACCGTGAGTTCCTGGGAGCAGCCGGGAACGGGGAAGTGCGGTCGCGGAGTTACGGGGAGACGTCCACCAGCACCTTGCCGACGGCGCCGCCCTCCACCGCGCGGTGGGCGTCGGCGGTGCGGTGGAGGGGGAATCGGAGCAGCGGCTGACCGTGCTCCTCACCGACCGGCAGCGCGCCGTCGCGGAGCGCC
>NZ_JBFAAX010001176.1:0-1606 GCF_040639995.1 Actinosynnema sp. NPDC023658
CTGAACCGGTCCCACGTCCCGTTGCCCCGGGACGCGGCGCTGCTCGTGGAGGACATCCGCCTGCACACCGCGAACGAGCCGCGCCTGCGGCTCGACCTGGCCATCGCCCGTCGACTGCTCGCACCGGAGCCGGCATGACCGCGACGATCGCCCGCACCGCGCACGAACTGGGCAGCCGCGCGCTGGGCTGGCTGCGCGCCAACCAGCACCTCGGCGGCCTGCCCCCGGACACCGACGCCGACTTCGACGACCCCAACCGGGCCTACAAGCCGCTGTCCGAGTCGGCCCTGGTCGCCTCGCTGGTGCTGCGCGAGGGCGTGGCCGGTCCGACCGGTCTGGCCCACGCCCGCGAGCTGCTGGAGTTCACGTGGCGGCAGATGCGGCAGGGCGACCTGCTCTACGAGCGGCAGCTCCGGCACTCGCTGCTCACCGACCCGATGGAGACCTACGCGCACTTCACCCGGGTGGGCCTGCGGCACGAGCGGATGGACGAGCTGCTCGCGCACCTGTCGGCCGTCGACTCGATGACCGAGGTCGTGCCGAACCGGCGGCTGGCCGTGGCCAACGCCCGGCGCATCCTCGGTCTGGACCAGCGCGAGGACTGGCCGGCCCTCACCCAGGCCACCTGGCTGGGCTCGACGCCGCCGGCGTGGGCCATCGACTGGATGACCGGCTACAGCGTGACGCACACGGTGTTCCACCTGACCGACTGGGGCGCGCGGCCGGAGGGGCTGCCCGCCGACATCGCCGCCTACCTCGACACGTGGCTGCCGGCGTGGATCGACATCTGGTCCGAGGTGGAGCAGTGGGACCTGGTGGGCGAGCTGCTCATCGTCGGCGTCTGCCTGCCGACACCGCGGTTGGAGCAGGCGGAGTGGGACGTGCTGGCGGGCGCGCAGCACGACGACGGCCTGGTGCCCCGCGACGGCACGCCCGTGGCGGACGACCCGGCGCAGCGCTTCTCGGACCAGCAGCACACCACGATCGTGGCGGCGGTCGCGGGCACCCTGGCGCTGTCGCGCGCCCTGATCGTTCCGTGACGGTCCGCTCGCGGATCGCCCACGTGGTGACGCCGCTGCTCGCGGAGGGGCGGGACGTCGCGATCGGGGTGCGGTGCGGTGACGAGGACCTGCTGCTCACGTCGGACGGCGTCACGCCCGACGCGCGGTTCGAGCTGGGCTCGCTGACCAAGACGTTCACCGGCCTGCTGCTCGCGGAGATGGCGGCGCTCGGGGAGGTGGCGCACGACCACCCCGTTGACCGCTACCTGCCGTCCACGCGCCTCCCGGTGACGCTGGAGCAGCTCGCCACGCACTCGTCGGGCCTGCCCGGCCTCCCGCCGGGCCTGTGGCGCTCGGCGCTGCGCGCCTGGTACACCAACCCCTACCGGGACTACGCGGTCGAGGACGTGCTGAGGTCCCTCGCCCGGGCGCGCACGCGGCCGGGCGTGAGGTACTCCAACTTCGGGGTGGGCGTGCTCGGCCTGGCCCTGGCACGGGCCGCGGACCTGCCGTTCGAGGAGGTGCTGGCCCGGCGCGTGCTGCGCCCGTTGGAGCTGTCGGGCACCGACTGCGCGAGCACCGACCAGCTCACTGGCCACTGGCAC
>NZ_JBFAAX010001177.1:0-1599 GCF_040639995.1 Actinosynnema sp. NPDC023658
CTGGCGCTGTCGCACCGCTGCCGCGCCCTGCTCGCCGACGGGCCGCGCGCCGAGGAGCACTTCCGCGAGGCGATCCGGTTGCACCGGGCCAGCGGCACCGCCATGGAGCTGGCCAAGACCGAGCTGTTCTACGGCCACCGGCTGCGGCGAGACCGCAAGCCGCGGGCGGCGCGGGAGCTCCTGCGCGACGCGGTGAAGATCTTCCAGCGCTACGAGGCCGACCGCTGGGTCGCCCGCGCCCGGTCCGAGCTGCGCGCGGCGGGCGAGGCGGTCGGGCCGACGCAGGCCGACCGGACCGCCGAACGCGCCGCCAACCGGGCCGCGGGCCGCGCCGGCGTCGACCCGACCGCGGGCCTGACCCCGCAGCAGGCGCAGATCGCGCGGTTGGTGGCCGAGGGCGCGACCAACCGCGAGGTCGCCGCGCGCCTCTTCCTGAGCCACCGCACCGTCGAGCACCACCTGCGCAACATCTTCGCCAGGCTCGAGGTGCGGTCCCGCGTCGAGCTGACCAGGATGCTCGACTGAGTCAGGAGGATTGGTGCGACAGGACTACCGGCACTGGCAGCGGATCCCGACCCGGTGGCACGACAACGACGTCTACGGGCACGTGAACAACGTCGTGCACTACGCCTTCATGGACACCGTGATCAACACGTGGTTGATCACCGAGGGCGGGTTGGACATCCACCACGGGCAGGCCATCGGGCTGTGCGTGGAGTCCCACTGCAACTACCGCGCGTCCATCGCGTTCCCCGAGGCCGTCGACGCGGGCCTGCGGATCGGCCACCTCGGTCGTTCCAGCGTCCGCTACGAGGTCGGCTTCTACCCCGAGGGGCGGGACGACGTGGTCGCGGAAGGGCACTTCGTGCACGTGTTCACCGACCGCGGCACGCGCAAGCCGGTGGCGATCCCGGACGCGTTGCGCGCCGCGATGGAGGGGCTGGTGGTCGCGTGAAGACCAGGGGTGCGGTGCTGACCGAG
Organism: Actinosynnema sp. NPDC023658; assembly: GCF_040639995.1. Classification (NCBI taxonomy): domain Bacteria; kingdom Bacillati; phylum Actinomycetota; class Actinomycetes; order Pseudonocardiales; family Pseudonocardiaceae; genus Actinosynnema; species Actinosynnema sp. NPDC023658. The sequence goes on from NZ_JBFAAX010001177.1 coordinate 982, forward strand.
GTCGGCGGTCCGCTTCAGGTGCTCGACCTGGACCTCGACCCGCCGGGTCGGGGCGAGGTGCTGGTCCGGGTGGGCGCCACCGGGTTGTGCCACTCCGACCTGTCGGTGATCGACGGCTCCCGCGTCCGGCCGCTGCCGATGCTGCTCGGCCACGAGGCCGCGGGCGAGGTGGTCGAGCTCGGGCCCGGCGCGTCGGACTTCTCCGTCGGTGACCGGGTGGTGCTGTCGTTCGTGCCCGCCTGCGGGTCGTGCCGCCGGTGCGTGTCCGGGCGGCAGGCGCTGTGCGAGCCCGGTGCGGCGGCCAACCGAGAGGGCACGCTGCTCGGCGGCGAACGGCGGCTGCGGCTGCCCGACGGCACGCGACCGCACCACCACCTCGGGGTGTCCGGGTTCGCCGAGTACGCCGTGGTGTCGGAGAAGTCCGCCACGCTCGTGCCCGCCGACCTGCCGTTCGAGATCGCGGCCCTGTTCGGCTGCGCGGTGCTCACCGGCGCCGGCGCGGCGTTCTACAGCGCGGCCGTCGCACCGGGCGACCGGGTCGCGGTGTTCGGGCTCGGCGGTGTGGGGCTGGCCGCGCTGCTGGCGGCACGGGCGGCGGGCGCGTCGCAGATCGTCGCG
>NZ_JBFAAX010001178.1:0-1593 GCF_040639995.1 Actinosynnema sp. NPDC023658
GACGGCCTCGCCGCGATGTTCGCGACCACCTTCGTCCCGGCGGTGCCGCGGTACGGCTCGGTCGGCGCGAGCGGCGACCTCATCCCGCTGGCCTACGCGACGCAGGCGCTGCGCGGTCGCGGCCACGCCTACGTCGACGGTGAGCGGCTGCCCGCGGACGAGGCCCTGCGCCGCACCGGCCTGACCCCGCTCTCCCTGACCGGCCGCGACGCGCTCGCGCTGGTCAACGGCACGTCGGTCACGACCGCCGCCACCGCCCTCGCGCTCGGCCGCGTCCGCGCCTCCCACCGGGCGATCCAGGACCTGACCTGCCTGCTGGTGGACGTCCTCGGCGCCGACCCCGTCTTCCTCGACCCGCGCCTGATCTCCGCGTACGGCCACCCCGGCGCGGCCGCCGTCGCGGACCACATGCGCGATCTGCTCGACGGCACCACGCCGAGCGGTGCCCGTGCGCTCCAGGAGCCGTACAGCATCCGGTGCTCGCCGCAGCTGCTCGGCGCCGCCGAGGACGCGTTGCGCTACGTCGACGGCGTGGTGGCCGCGGACCTGGCCGGGGTCAGCGACAACCCGCTGTTCTTCCCCGGCGACGACCTGGTCGCGCACGGCGGCAACTTCTTCGGCCAGCCGGCCGCGTTCGCCGCCGACGTCCTCGCCATGGTCACCGCGACGCTGGGCAACCTCGCGGAGCGGCAGCTCGACCTGCTCGTCGACCCGGTCCGCAACACGGGCCTGCCGCCGATGCTCGCCGCCGGTCCCGGTCAGCAGCACGGGTTGCAGGGCGTGCAGCTCGCCACGACGGCGTTCGTGGCCGAGATCCGCCGCGCCGCCGTGCCGGCCAGCACCCAGAGCCTGCCGACCAACCTGCACAACCAGGACGTCGTGCCGTTCGGCACCCAGGCCGCGCTGCGCTCCTACGACGTCGCGGAGCTGCTGCGGCTGCTGTGCGGCTCGCTCGCGCTGGGCCTGCGCCAGGCCGTCCACGTGGGCGGGAGGCGACCGACCGCGCCCCGCTGCGCGGCCCTGCTGGACGTCCTCTGCGACGCGATCGACCCGGTGGACCCCGACCGGCCGCTCGACGTGGACGTGCGCGTGGCCGCCGACGTGGTCATGGCGGGGCGGTGGTGACGTCACGGCCGCGGCGGTGTCACCGCAAGCCGGTGCCGATCTCCTGCGCAGCGGTGTCCGACCTGCGTTCGGCGCCGGGCAGTCGCAGCGTGAACCTGGCGCCCCCGCCCGGGTGACCGGTGGCCTCCACCGTGCCACCGTGCCTCGTCACGACCTCCCTCACCAGCGCGAGCCCCAGTCCGAAGCCGCGTTCCGGCCCGTCGGGCCCGCGGTGGAACCGGTCGAACAGCCGGTCCGCCTCGACCGGGTCGAACCCCTCGCCGGTGTCCGCGACGGTCAGCTCCGCGCACCCGCTGCCGTCCCGCCCCAGCCGCACCTCGATCCGCCCGCCCGCGGGGGTGTGGCGGACCGCGTTCGCCAGCAGCTCGGTGACCGCGCGCCGCAACGCGGTCTCGACGCCGGTCACGACCAGCGGACCGGCGGGCCGCTCCACGGTCAGCGTGACCCGCCGCTCACCCGCCCGGTCGG
>NZ_JBFAAX010001179.1:0-1592 GCF_040639995.1 Actinosynnema sp. NPDC023658
ACTGCGAGGGCGGGCCGCGGCTGTTCGGCACGCTCATCGACGCCGACCTGGTGGACGTCGTGTGCGCACCGCTGCCGGCTGGCGCATCGACGCGGTCACCATGACCACCACCTGGGCCACCGGCAACCAGCACGTCATGACGCTGGCCGCACAGCGGGCAGGCTGACGAACCCGCGCCCCCGCTCCTCCGCCGCGTCCCCCGGCAGCTCCGCCGGCGGCGGCACGCTCACCAGCTCCAGGTCCTGGTCGGCGGCGCGGTCGAGGGCCGCCACGACCCACGCCTCGAAGTCGGCGTTGGCGGCCATCGCGGCCCGCCGCCACCGGTCCACCGCCTCGCTGGCGGCGCTGACCTTCGGCAACGCCGCCCGCGAGGGCTTCGAGCCGGGGTCGCGGCCCTCCCGCAACGCGCGCCGCAGCGCCGTGCGCGACCAGCCCTCCCGCTCGGCGCGGTCGAGCCACCGGTCCTGCTCGTCCGGCGGCAGCGCGGCGACCTCGGCGTGGTGCTGGAACGGCAGTCCCTGGCGTCGGCGGGACGGCTCGAACTTGCGCGAGATCCACGCGTAGTTGCGCAACGTCTGGTAGTCGAGCCCCACGGCCTCGACCGCCCGGCGGTACCGGTCGGTGTACTTGTCCTGGCCGAAGACGAGCCAGTCGCCCAGGTACCACGCCGACGAGCTGGCGATGCGGGAGATGCGCTGCCCCGCCTGCTCCCACGACTCGAACGTGACGTCGCGCGGGAACGCCAGCCCCACCGGGGTGGTGAGGATCCGGCCTTCGGCCGCACCGACGGGACGTCGGCGCGTCATCGCGTTCACCTTGTCCACTTGCTCCCCCTGATCCGCATTGAGCCTCATTGCTACCCCAGGGGTCCTCACACACCGGTCAACTTCCGCTCACACCGCGAACCCGATCCGGCCCACCGGTGGATAACGGGTGACCGCCCCGCCAACCGGGGAACAGCCGGAAAGGCCACCATGACACCAACCGACGCCGAGATCATCGAACGGTCGCGGCACGAGCCGGACGCGTTCGCCGCGCTCTTCGACCGGCACGCGCCGCACATCCAGCGGTACCTCGCGCGCAGGCTCGGCGCGCAGGTCGCGGACGACCTCGTGGCCGAGACGTTCCTCACCGCGTTCGACAAGCGGCAGCGCTACGACCGGGGCCGACCCGACGCCCGGCCGTGGCTGTACGGGATCGCGACGAACCTCGTCGGTCGGCACCGCAGGCAGGAGGCACGCCGCTACCAGGCCCGTGCGTCGGACGACCCGGGCGCGGACGCCGTGCAGGACCACGCGGACCGCGTCGCCGCCGAGGTGACCGCGCGGGCCATGCGGTCGATGCTGGCCGGCGCGCTGGGCGGGCTGTCCGACGAGGACCGGGACGTGCTGCTGCTGGTCGCGTGGGAACAGCTGAGCTACGAGGAGGTCGCGGCGGCTCTGGCGATCCCCGTCGGCACGGTGCGGTCCCGGTTGCACCGGGCCCGCCGCAAGGTCAGGCAGGCGCTGGGCGGGCACAACCCCACCGAGGTCGAGGAGATGTCGAACAATGGATGAGTTGCAGCTGGTGCGCGAACTGGGCGACGAGACGCC
>NZ_JBFAAX010001180.1:0-1592 GCF_040639995.1 Actinosynnema sp. NPDC023658
GATCCTTGGCGACGCGGCCGCCGTGGACCACGCGACCGACCCCCGGACCGAGGCCACGGTCCAGTCGCCACCGCCCGACACCAAGGGCTGCAAGACTTACAGGCTAATCTGAAGCCACACCGGCAACTGCGGGCTGCCCCTCCACCAACGCGCCGACGGGCGGACCGGCCGTGCAGGCGGTAGCTGTCGGGCGGCCCCACGTGCGACCCGGCGCGGTGGCGTGCGCGGTCGGGGGTCAGGCGTAGTCGGGCAGCGTGCGGGCCACGTCGTGCGGTGACGGCATGGCGGCCACCTCGTCGGCCATCGCCCTGGCCGCGTCGCGCACGGCCTCGTCGGTCAGCAGGCGGCGCGCTTTGGCGGCGATCACCTCGGCTGTCAGGTCCGCCGCGAGCACTTGGTCGCCCAGCCCGGCCGCAGTCACGACGTCGGCGTTGCTGAACTGGTCGGCACCCTGGGGGAGGACCAGGTGCGGCACGCCCGTGGCGAACGTGCCCATCGTCGCGCCGGCACCGCCGTGGTGCACCACGAGGTCCACGTGCGGCAGGAGGTCGGCCTGCGGCAACCACGGCCGCACGACCACGTTGTCCGGCACGTCTCCCAGCGCCTCGACCGCCACGCTCGGACCGGTGGACACGAACACCCTCGCACCCACCGTCGCCAGGCCGGCGATCGCGGTGCGCAGCACCCCCGCGTCACCGAACGCGGTGCCCAGCGTCAGGTACACCAACGGCTCGCGGTGCTCGCGCACCCACGACGGCAGCTCGCCGGGCTCGGAGAACGGCACGGGCCGCAGCGGGACGACCTCCATCGGCGCGACCGGGAACTCCGGGTCCTGCACCGACGGCGGGCAGATGTCGAGGTAGGGGTTGCCCAGCGGCATGGTGTCGCCGTCGGGCAGGTCGACGCCGAGGTCCGCGGCGACCTCGACGAGGTTCGCGCGCAGGGCTTGGGGAGGGCCTGTCGGTCGCCACATCCGGCCGAACGAGTGGCACACCGCGGGCACGCCCGCGGCCTTCGCGGCCAACCCTCCACCGGGGTTGGCGAGCTCGTGCACGACGAGGTCGGGCTTGCGGTCGGCAATGATCGGCGCCAGGTCGGCGGCGCAGCTGCGCGGCAGGATCGAGCCGAACACCCTGGAGACGCGTTCGGGTCGGAAGTCGGGTGTCTTTCTGGCCGCGGGACCCGCGTTGGCCAGGTGGAACGCTTCGAGCATGTCCATGCCCGCGGTGACGTGGTCGATGCCGTGGGCGGTCACCGCGCGCGCGAAGGGGGCCGTGGTCGCGAAGGTGACGTCGTGGCCCACGTCGCGTGCTGCGATGGCGAGCGGCATGAGCGGGAAGGCATGTCCATAGGAGCCGAGGCTCGAGAAGAGGATTCGCACCGGAAAACCGTAGGGAGCCCTCATTGCGGGGAAAGTGGTCCGCGCCCGGTTGCTGCGGGAGGAGCGGACGTCACTTCGGGTGTTCGTCCTGGCAGCGGGCCGTTTGGGTCAACCGTGCAGACGATTCGCGGGGCGCGGGCCGTGGGTGGGTCGCTGCGGCGGGGTGGGAGGTGGATTGTTGACTAGGCAGCCCGCCGGGGGTACGTGGGAA
>NZ_JBFAAX010001181.1:0-1589 GCF_040639995.1 Actinosynnema sp. NPDC023658
GACGTCGGTCGCCGCGGTCGTGGAGTCCTGCCAGTACCGCTGCCGCTGGAACGGGTAGGTGGGCAGCGGGACCGGATCGGCGGCCGGGACGAGCGCGGCCCAGTCGATCCCCAGACCGCGGACGTGGGCGTGCGCGAAGGCGGTGAGCAGGTGGTGCGGGGCACCGTGGTCGCGGCGCAGCGTGCCCAGTGCCGTGACCGCGTCACCGAGGGCGGTGGTGAGCACCGGGTGCGGGCTGACCTCGATGAACACCCGGTGGCCCGCCTCGGCCAACGCGGCGGCGGTGGGGTGGAACAGCACCGGGTTGCGCAGGTTGTCGTACCAGTACCGCGAGGTCAGGGTCGTGGTGTCGACCGGCCCGCCGGTGACGGTCGAGTGGAACGGGATCGACGCGCGACGCGGGGTGATCCCGTCGAGCAGGCGGGGGATCACCTCCTCCAACGGCGCGACGTGCGGGGTGTGGGAGGCGTAGTCCACCGGGATGAGGCGGGCGTTGTCCGTGCGGTCGCGCAGCTCCCGCAGTACCTCGGCGTCACCGGCGACGATGGTGCTGGTCGGTCCGTTGAGAGCGGGGAAGTGACGCTTCTAACATCCGGTCATGCTTCCCTCAAAATAGGGAATGCCCATTCGGTAAATGCTCCGTTCGGCGGTCGCGACGATCTCCCGGCGACCGTCAACGTTGGGCCCGCAGCCGTATTGGCTCATTCTCAGAGGATCACTCATGGACACCGACAGGATCGTTGCCCGATTAACGGCGCTCACTCGCGAGCACCTCGTTCCCGGGGCGCAGCTCGCCGTGCACCACGCCGGACGCACGTGGACGCACGAGGTGGGCCTGGCCGCCGACGCGGCCGTGCCCATCGGATCGATCACCAAGACCTTCACCGCGACCGTGGCGATGGCCCTGGTCTCCGACGGGGACCTGGAGCTCGACGCGCCGCTGTCCGACCACCTGGCCGGGGTGGCCGACGAGCTCACGCTGCGCCACCTGCTCAGCCACACCGGCGGCCTGCCGTCGGACCCGGAGGACGTCCGCACGACGTCCCTGCGCCACCACGTGCGCCAGGCGTTGCGCGAGCTGCACCCGCTGCACGAGCCCGGCGCCGGCTTCTCCTACTCCAACATCGGCTACTGCCTGATCGGCCACCTGATCGAGGTGACGACCGGCATGACCTGGGCCGAGGCCGTGGAGGCGGTGCTGCTGCGCCCCCTGGGCGTGCGCGCCAGGTTCACCACCAGCCCGGACGCCGACGTGGTCAGCGGCCACGCGGTCAACGCCACCACGGGCCGCGTGGTGCCGGTGGAGCAGTCGCTGCTGCCGGTCGACGCGCCCGCCGGGGCGCTGGCCGCCAGCGCGTCCGACCTGGTGCGGTTCGGCCGGATGCTCGGCGGCGGGGCGCCGCACCTCATCGACCCGGACGACCTCGCGACGATGCGCGAGCCGGTCGACCACGCCGAGCCGTTCGCGGACCAGTCGTGGTTCGGCGGCCTCGTGTGCGAGATGCGGGAGTCGGACACCGGCGACAACGACCACCACGAACGGAAGAGCGTCGGGTCGGGAAACATGGTGAACCACCAAGAGGAGATCA